>JBKPLD010000022.1:0-21867 GCA_046731415.1 Verrucomicrobiota bacterium | reverse complement strand
AGCAAATATGAAGAGACTGATTCTGAAAAACTGGCGCGCGAAGTTGATCTCTCTCCTGCTCGCGACAACGCTTTGGTACCTGATCAAAAAGAACGTAGCGACGACGCCCTCGCCGTCTGACAGGCCATCGCCGTCGCCGATTACAGAAACGCGCTGACCAAGTGTTTAGCGCAAAAAGCGCGACAGATTCTCTTCTTCCCATCGCCGAGCGCGGCGATAACCAGGGAATTCGCGCTCGCGACGGTTAAACTCTTCCGTGTGAACTCGCCGGCGACCTCGCGAGATTTCCTCCTCGGGAACTACCGAGTGCAGCATCTCGTGATAAAGCACGTACCGCAAAAACCAGGCCGGCACGAATGGCTGGTCCAGCGCCCGATTGATTCGAATAACGCGGTCCTGCTCCTGAATTGTGCCAAAGATAAAATACTCTTTGGGGCGATGCTTTCGCCGGCGACCCCACATCACTTTGTAACCGCGGAGCCGCCCGCGAAAGTATTGCTTGTTTAAGGCGTCAAACATCGGGCGCAGGTCGAAATGCATTCCCTCGTGAAGGAGATTCAACTGCCGCTGCATGGGCAGTTTAGGGTGTGCGAGCTTCCGTTTCGTATTTTTCTTTGTCTTTCTGCTCTTAGCCATTTGCTTTCCTTCCCGAAAAAGAACAAAAGTGCAGATTAGTCTAGTGGGCTTCAAATCTAGAGACAAGTGAAGCGCTAATATTTGCCAGAAAAACTTTTAACCAGTTGATAATCAACTGATTATAATAGATTGGCTATCCCCAATTAACTTGCCCGAGGCAATCCTCACATCGTTTCGTCTTTAAGACGAAAATTGTCCTCGGTATCACCTCGTCCGCGCCGATCACGTCACATCTCGGAACACCAAAATCGAAAAGCTGCACGAGCACTTTGCGAAGGTTGCAATGCGCGTATAATTGTCGTCAGGTTTCCGCTGATATGTCGGAGATTCAATCAAGTTTGGTCGGATGACGCCGTTTCTTCGAAAGTTGCTGGGGCAAAACTGGCTTCTGCTGCTCACCATGCTTGCGCTCGCCATATTTGGGGTTGTGGCGATTTATAGCGCTACTTCCACACGCGCAGACTCGAATGCCGCCGATTTCTGGCGAAAGCAGGCAAACTGGGTGGTCGTCGGCGTCTTTGCTTTCATGCTAACCAGTTTGATTCATTACCGATGGATTCGCTGGGGCGCGCTGCCCATGTATCTGGCCGGTATCGTCTTTCTGATCATGACGAAGTTCATGGGAACCAAGGTTTACGGCGCCCGCAGTTGGCTCCATTTGGGGCCGATCAATTTTCAGCCAGCGCAGCTTGCGGTTGTCGCTGGTATCATGGTTTTGGCATTGTTCCTGACGCAATTTCGCGAGATGCATCCGATGCTGCGGTTGCTGCTTTGCGGGGCGATTGCCGCAGCGCCATGCTTGCTGATTCTGATGCAACCGGATCTCGGTGAGGTTATCATTTGGGGACCCGTTCTCCTGGCACTGCTATTCGTAGGCGGTCTTCCGGTGCGATACTTGATTTGCGTAATTCTGATCGTGGTCGCTTTCATACCCATCGCGATCAATTTCGGTTTGAAACCGTATCAACAACAGCGAATCACTGCGTTTACGCATCCCGATATTGACAAGCAAGGCTCCGCGTGGGCGATCAATCAATCTCTCATCGCCATCGGCTCAGGGGGTTGGTCAGGCAAAGGCTTCAAGGCGCCAAACACACAGATCGAACTTGGGTTCCTTCCCGCTACTGCCGTGCACAACGATTACATTTTCTCCGCTATCGGCGAGCAATGGGGATTTATTGGCGGAATGTTTCTTATCGGCGGGTTCGCCCTGCTCCTGATGACGTGTCTCTTTGTCGCCTTTTTTGCTGGCGATCAATTAGGACTCCTTCTGGTTATCGGAATCAGTGCGCTCATCTTCACGCATATCTTCCAAAACATGGGAATGACGATTGCTCTGCTTCCCATCACCGGTGTGCCATTACCATTGATTAGCTACAGCGGCTCGTTCGTCTTGATGATCATGTTTGGCCTCGGGCTCGTGAACAGCGTTTGGATCCACCGAAAAATTCCTGCGTGAGCAAAGGGGAGGGGCGCGACCGGGCGGGCGGCCGGTGCCTCGTGAGTGGCTACGGTTGGCGCGGTTTACTTTGCTTTTCGGTTCCCTAAACTCGGCCACTGACACATGGAAGCAGATTACAAGGTCAAACTGGAGGTTTTCGAAGGGCCACTCGATCTGTTGCTTTACCTGATCAAGCAGGATGAGATCGACATTTATGACATTTCACTTGAACGCATCACTCGTCAGTACCTCGAATATCTTCAAGCATTCAAGGAATTGAATATCGAGCTTGCCGGCGAATTTATCGTAATGGCAGCGAATCTCATTTACCTGAAAAGCCGCAGCCTGTTGCCAATTGATCAACAGCCGCCGGAACTAGATGCCGAAGAAGATGATCCACGCTGGGATTTAATCCGGCAGCTGATCGAGTACAAAAAGTTCAAGGAAGCCGCAGCGGAACTTCATGTGCGGCAGCTGGAACGGGAGCGCATTTTTGCGCGAGAAGGAAGCCCATCGTCGCTCTTGCAAGCACCGCTGCCCCTGGAAGAGGTTGGGATTTTTCAATTGATCAACGCATTTCAGACGGTGCTTAAACGGATCGAAGCGCGACAGGACATCCAGGAAATTTTCGCCGAACGTTTTAGTGTTTCAGAGAAGATCGATACTATTTTGCAACGAGTCGCCACTAGCGCGCGGATACGTTTTTCCGATTTGTTTGGGGCTGCCGTATCGCGCGTGGAAGTCGTAGTGACATTTCTCGCGTTGCTGGAGCTCATTCGCCTCAAACAAGTCCGCGCCCTTCAGAAAAACATGTTTGAAGAAATTGAAATCGCAGCCGCCGCGTAGAGTGCTGGCGATGAAGCCGGCGATTGTTGCAGTCAAGGTACTGTGTTGCCGTGCCGGATGTACCGCGCGGAAAACGCCTCGATGCAGCGACGGGGCAAGAATGACATGCGGCGAATCTTGATCGCCGGCTGTGGTTATGTTGGTCAAGCGACCGCGGACTTGTTCCACGCTGCAGGCTGGGACGTGGAGGGCTGGACTGCTTCTGAGAAATCAACAGCTGCGCTATCCGGCAAACCGTATCCTATCTGGCAGGTCGATATTTCAAACCGTGATCAGGTCGCGGAGCGCGCCGGAACGTTCGATGTTGTCGTTCATTGCGCGAGTTCGCGAGGCGGCGGTGTGGAGTCTTATCGACAAACCTATTTGAATGGCGTCCGCAATTTGCTCGATCGATTCGAAAGAATGCTGTTTACCAGTAGCACGGGGGTTTACGCGCAGCGCGATGGTTCATGGGTGACCGAAGAAAGCGAGACAAAGCCCGATCGCGAAACCGGCCGAGTCCTGCTTGAAACGGAAAAGCTGGTGCTCAACCAGGGCGGTACGGTCGCGCGCCTAGCCGGAATCTACGGACCGGGCAGATCAGCGTTAGTTGGCAAATTTCTCGCCGGCAACGCGACAATCGATCCGGAACACGATCGCTTTGTTAATCAAGCGCACCGCGACGATATCGCGTCCGCACTTTTCCTCTTGGCGAATGGAGAATGGCGGGAACATCAGATTTACAATGTGGTCGACGATGAACCGATTTTGCAAAGTGAATGTTACCGCTGGTTGGCAAGGAAACTGAATCGTCCATTGCCGGCCATTCGAGAATCCACCGCGGAACGTAAACGCGGCGACACCAACAAGCGTGTGAGCAATGCAAAACTACGGAATCGAGGCTGGACGCTTCAATATCCGACGTTTGTCGACGCAATGGAAAAAAGCATCCTGGGTAGCATGTCTGAATTTGATGCGCCGCTGAGCGCTAAGCGATAACTTGCGGGTGAATCGCACCCTTCAACGAAGAGGAAGCAATCTTTGCATGACTATGGGGTAGCGACAGGCAGTTCCTGCGCGCTAACGGCCTGCCATTTGCCATCGCGGTAGGCGAAAACATCTGTGAACAGAGTCTTGTGTTCGCCGTGATCAGTTGTTTTGATCACGGCGCCATTCACTATTCCTGCCTCGGCGTAAACCCTTACGTGCAAATCCTCGAAACGCTTCCGCGGACGTTGGTCACTCGCGGGATGCTCCCGGATATACTGAAGATGTTGGGTCTTTGTGATGATTGCCCCCGGCACTACGTGCAGGAAATCAGGAGCGAGGATCTCCTCAAGAGCCACAGGATCGTCCTCCACCTGTAGCCACCGGGTCTCCAGGGCCAGTAACTCCTGTTTCGACTCCTCAGCTGATTTGGCTTCCCGTTTGTGTTGACATGCGAGAAGCGCCAAGGAAAGCAGCGCACACCCGATCAGGCGATCCCACGATCTCATAGCGAAAGCCTTGTGACTTTGCGCTACACGAATCGGTCTGCAACTAGTGCTACACCGGCCAGTCGATCGGGACGCCGTCACGGTTGTTGGCTTCGGTCTAGGCCTGGGTGGTTTGCGCTTCTGTTGCTGCGAGATCAGCGGCACGATAATTTTCGCGTCGTTCGCCAAAAAGCTGACGGATCACCTCTTCTACGGGCACTTCCTGAACGTTAATGTCGCTTACATCGCAGGCTTCGAGCAGTTCGCGGCAAGTCTCGGTGACTTTTGCGCGCGGCACCTTCAATTGAACTGACACTGGCGTTTGTTCCGTTACTTCACCGAAGCCAGAAAGATCGCGTTGCGCTTCCTTTTCGAAAGTAAGACTCAAAATCTTGTAGCCTGAAAAGCGATCCACGATTTCATCCAGCGGTCCGTCAAAAAAGATTTTGCCGTGATCGATCACGAGAACCCGATGACACAACTCTTCGATATCCTGCATGTAATGGCTGGTCAGCAATGTGACGATGTGGTGTTCCTCATTGTAGATACGCAGAAATTCCCGGACGCGCTTTTGACTGACCACGTCCAGTCCGATGGTTGGTTCGTCGAGAAAAAGCACGCGCGGCTCGTGAATAAGCGCCGAAATAAGCTCCATTTTCATTCGTTCGCCTAACGAGAGCTCACGGACCATCACATTCATTTTGTCCTGCACCTCCAGGAGCTCCGACAATCCGTCTACAACCTTTTTGAACCGTGCACGATCGATTCCATAAATAGCGCGATTGAGTTCGAGGGATTCTTGCGCGGGCAAATCCCACCAAAGAGCATTCTTTTGTCCCATGAGGAGGCTGAATTGCCTTTTCATCTCGTTTCGTCGTTCCCACGGAACGAAGCCGAGCACGCGCGCATTGCCGGATGTTGGATTTAACAACCCTGAAAGCATTTTAAGCACTGTGGTCTTGCCCGCTCCGTTCGGGCCGAGAAAACCGACGAACTCGCCTTGTTCGATACTAAACGAAACGTGATCAGCCGCGCGCGTTTCATCGTAACGCCGTTTGACCAGGCCTTTGATGGATCCCCAAAGTCCGCGCTCTTTTCTGTAGGTGCGATAAATCTTGGTTAGACCTGAAGTTTCAATCACGGGCATAAGTCGTCGAAATAACGATTTCCAAACAGGAAGCTACCCGCGATTCGTCTGATGAAAAATGGCGCGCAGCGCGAAAGCCTTTTCTGTGATAGCTCGAACTTAATTTACTTTGCGCCAGACGATGTCTTCGTTATTCCGCCGATCGACGAGCGCGTCTACTTTTCCACTATCTGCGTAGCGAAATAGGATCCGGCCTTCGACACCTTTGCGGAAAAAGATTTCCGATCCCTCAGGCAGAAGCTGTTCGCGTTTTCTATTACGTTCGACATACAAATTTTCGTCTTCAGAGAAAACCCGCCTCGTTTGATCGGGCGCCAGCTCGTAGGTGCCAGTGAAATCAGCGAATTTTTTCGGGTCGATCCTGGCAACAGCGGGATCTTCATAGTAGCGCATTGCCTGACTGGCGGCGATTTGCCAGACGCCGTTCCGCTGCAGCCAGGTGTCAGTCACGTGATAACGAGCAGTGAGTTTCTGGCCAAAAATGATCTCGGTTTCATCGAGATCGTAACTCAAAATGGCCGTGTCACCGTGAATGATGCTTTTGGGCTTCGCGACCTTGATCGTGCCCGAATAACCTTTCGGCAGGGGCTTAATATCGGCAACTAGCTGCGTCTTGTCTACGTTGCCGCCCTTTTCATCTGCGAAGATGCAATCGTCGGCGAAATATTTTTGCCAGGGCTCCTTGTTGCCCGGTACCAGCGCGTCGAAAAGTTCCTGGGTACGGCGAACAAGCTCCTCCTGCGTTATAGCCACAGGATCTCCGCAAATTGCCCGCAGCGGGAGAAAGGAAAAAAGGAGCAAAGCAAAAGCCAAAACTAAGGGTCGAATCTTCATGCTGGATAACTTGTTTACTTGGTCACCGATAACCAATGAAAATCTGTTTCTTTTCTCGGTCATCCTCAGCGGAGCCCATTCGACTCGCTTCGCTCGCTCAGGCTAAACTCCGCGAAGTCGAAGGATCTCTCTTCAGGAATTCGAATGCGCAGCGGATGTTGGCTCAACCTCTAGAACATCATCCAAACAACTGAGCAGATGCGCCACGGTCTCTTCGGTTTCGTCGCCCATATTGGAAAGGCGGAAGGTTTTGCCGCGAATCTTGCCGTACCCGGGATCGATCACCAGATGATGTTTTTCACGAAGCTTTCTCGCCAACTCCGCAACGTCGATCCCCTTGTTGTTCTTGACGCACGTGAGGGTTTTTGAGCGGAATCCCTCCTCGGCAAAAAATTCGAAGCCAGTGTGGCGAACCCAATCATGCACGAGCGCATTCGTGTGTTCGTGTCGAGCAAAACGCTCGTTCAAGCCTTCCTCGAAAATTTCGTCCAGCTTCGATTGCAGCGCGTGCATGTGCGCAATGCTGGGCGTGCTCGGCGTCATCCATTCTGCTTGCTGCTTCTTAAACTCGAGAAAATCGAAGTAAAATCCGCGGTTTGGCATCTTTTCCGCGCGAGCAAATGCTTTCTCCGAAACCGAAAACAATGAAAAACCTGGCGGTAACGCCAGCGCTTTCTGCGCGCCGGTAAGCATGACGTCGATGCCAAGCGAGTCCATGTCGATCTTGACTCCGGAGAACGAGGAAACGGTATCGAGGACGAGCGCTACATCGGGATACTTGGCAAGTGCACAGCAGATTTCCGGGAGAGGATTCATTACACCTGTTGACGTCTCGTTGTGGATGAGAGTGACAGTGTCGAATTTTCCCGTGGCCAATTGTATGTCGATGGCCTTCTGATCGACATGTTTTCCCCAATCGACCTGGAGCGGTTCAGCATTTTTTCCGCAACGCTTTGCAACATCGAACCATTTGTCCGAGAACGCCCCGCACATGCAGCAAAGAACGCCACGATCGACCAGGTTTCGGATGGAAGCTTCCATTACGCCCCATGCCGACGAGGTGGAAAGGAACACCGGTTGCTTTGTTCCGAACAGAGTTTGAAGACCCGGATGAATCGCGCGGTAAAGATTCTTAAAATCCTCGCCACGATGCCCAATCATCGGACGCGAAAAGGCGGCCCAGGTTTTTGCCGATACTTCAACGGGACCTGGAATGAAAAGTTTGTCGTGTGGACTCACGGCAGCAACGTCCAACGTTCAACGCTCAACGTCCAACGTTCAATTTGCTCGGTTAAGCGAGCGCGATTTAGTTGCGAAATGAGATTTCGCTATTGTCTAATCCTGGTCGTTCTCTTTACCGCGGGCGCGCTCTTTGTTTGCGCTGAATCGCCAGACTATTTCGTTTATGTCACCAATGAACGTTCTGGCGATATCAGCGTGATTAATGGCGCCACTGACGCCGTTGTCGCCACTTTCAAAGCAGGCAAAAGACCTCGTGGGATTCATGCAGCTCCAGATGGCAAGCGGCTCTTTGTGACATTGAGCGGTTCCCCGCGAATGGCGCCCGGTCTGGATGAAAATCGCGCGCCAGCGGACAAAACGGCCGACGGGCTTGGTGTAATCGATCCGGTGGAGCACAGGTTAATCGATCGATGGCATGTCGGATCGGATCCGGAGCAATTCGCCATAAGCAAGGATGGAAGATTCGCCTTTATCGCGAATGAAGACGATGCCAGCGCTCTGATTGTCGATCTCGGCTCCGGGCAGCCTCGTGGAAAAGTCCAAGTCTCGGAGGAACCGGAAGGCGTCGGTGTCAATCCGCGGAACGGCGAAGTGTACGTCACCTGCGAACAGAAAGGCGAAGTATTCGCGATCGATCCCGACCAACAGCGCGTAATCGCAACGATTGAGACCGGAGGACGGCCCAGATCGATCGCATTTCTTCCGGATGGTTCGCGCGCATACGTCGCTTGCGAGAACGGCGGCTATATTGCCGTTCTTGATGCAGCGTCACACAAATTGTCGTCAAAAATTCAATTGCCGACAGGCTCGCTGCCAATGGGAACCGCAGTCTCAAAGGATGGAAAAGAGCTCTATGTGTCAACAGGCCGTGGAAACTCCGTTGCTGTTATCGATACAGTGAAAAACGCATTAGTAACGACAATTCCCGTCGGAAATCGTGCGTGGAGCATCGCGCTCGACCCCAGCGGATCCAAACTCTATACCGCGAACGGCGCATCGAACGACGTTTCGGTCGTTGACGTCAAAGCGCGCAAGGAACTGCGTCGCATCAACGCCGGCGACGGCCCGTGGGGCATCGCGATTGCCACAGGCGCAAAATAATTCCGCGTAGGTTTAGTGCGCCTACGGGAAAAAGAGGAAGAGAAAGATGATTTTGAAAAAGAAAGCTCATCAAACTCACGAACTGTTACAGGGAGGATGGCGGCTGGTATCATGGGAAGCACGCGATGCCGCAGGCAGGGTCACCTATTCGCTTGGAGAAGATGCTCTGGGGCAGCTTTTTTATGACGGAGCGAGGCGGATGTCGGCACGACTCATGTGACAACATCAAGCGCGTTTTGCCAGCGAGGATTGGCAACAGGCCAGCTAGAAAGAGAAAGCAACCGCTTGGGGCAACTACTTGGGCTACTTTGGAACTTATACGATTGATGAAAACGCTGGAACTGTAACGCACCACGTTGAAGGAAGTTGGTTCCCTCATCTCATCGGAACGCAACAGGCCCGGCATTACCACTTTCAGAGGAACAAGCTGGTGCTGGACGCAACTACCCCGTGGGGTCAGGTACAGGTTGTGTGGGCGAAAGTGAAGCAGCAACGACAAAAGCAAGGAGCAGGGAACACTGGCAAAGTCCTACTATTAAATCATCCGCCAGCGTAATTCGGGTATCGTTCGTGTAGCTCGCGCGATAGTCGGTCTGCTTCCTCGGTTTTCCCAGCCTGCCGATAGGCCAGCGACGCCTTGTTCAGAGCGCGCGGAGTAATGGCAGGATCGTCGTAAAGCAAAGCGACTCCTTTAAACGCTTTGCCGGCGTCATCAAAATTGCCGCGTTCCAGCTGCACTTCGCCTGCGAGCAAACGCGCTTCCGCGTTAACGCGCCCCTCCGGTTGCAGCGCCATGATCTCTTCAGCAATCTTCTGCGCCTCATCGGGTTTATGGGCGCTGATTTTCACCGCACCCAGCGCGAGCAACACCTTCGCCTTTCCTGCCGGATCTTTCGCTGTTTGCAAATACTTGCCAAACGCGTCCTCGGCTTCTGGCAGATTGTTCAGCTTGGTGGCGGTGTCTCCGAGATAAAACAAGAAATCGGGTTTAACGGCGCCCGGATTATCGATTTTGCGAAGCGCGCTCAGGTATTTTTCCGCGGCCTGGAAATTTTTGTCGTTGTAGTATCCAATTCCAAGCCACTCCAGAACCTCCGGAGGCACATTTGTATTCGGGCTGGTGGCCATGAAACTGTTCACCTCTTTGGTAAGCGCAGCCCGATCTTTCAAATAAAATTGACATAGCATGATCCGAAGCGACGCGAGGTTGTAATATTGCTCCTTATTGAGTTGGCGGGCTGCGTTGAGCGCCGTTAACGCCGTTTTGTAATCCTTTGATTCAAATGCAGCCTTGCCGATGTAATATTGTGCCTGCGCTGCAACAGAACTCTTGGGATATTCTCTTAGAAGCTGACGAAAAGTTTCCATCATGCCCCTGGTGTTTTCCTGTTGCCCGAGGATCAAAGCCTTTAACTGCAAAGCTGCTTCCCGCTCGTGCGCCTTGGGATACTTAGTGAGGATGGTGTTCAAATCGGAAACCGCCGCGCCGTAGTTCTTGTCTTGCTGGTAAGCCAAAGCTCGTTGAGCTAGCGCGGCAGGTACCTGCGCTTCATCCGGGAACGTCTGAACATAGTACGTGAAAGCTTCGATCACGCCCGGAATGTTTTTCGCCTGCGCGTGACACAAACCCAATTTGTAGCCTGCTTCGGCACGTAACTTGGCGGAAAGCTGAGAAGCGCGCAGTTCCTCGTAAATTGGCACGGCTTCCGCGCAATTCTGCCGTTTATAAAGCGCCTCGGCTTTTAACAGTTTCGCCTGGTCAGCGCGTTCACTGGTAGGATTCGTCGCAAGAAACTCATCAACCGCGGAAATCAGTGCCGATGGATCGGAATTGTATACATTGATCAGCCGCTGATAGGCGGCATCCTTTGCTTCCTCTCGATCCGGATATTTCGTGATAAGCTGGTGATATAAGGCGTCTGCCTCCTTGGAGTTACCGAGTTGCCGCTCGCTGTTTGCCGCGAGTAGCAAGACCTCGGCCTGAGCGGCTTCCGGAAGGTTCGCCTGCTCTTTTTTGTACTCAGCGAGCAATTGCGCGTATTGGCCAGTCTGATATTGCAACTTTCGCAGGCCAACCTGCGCGATCGCACGGAACTTTCCGCCTTCGGAAAGAGCCCGGCCCTTTCTCAACAAAGCTTCCGCTCTATCCACCATGGCCTTGTCGGTCTTGCCCTTGTCAGCTTGGATGAGATCAAGCGCGATCACGCCGCCGCGCACAGCCGACTCCGCTTTTAACGCCGGCTTCTGAGCTTCGTTAGCAAGAGCTTCGTACTGCTTCAGTGCATCAATCTTTCGTCCTCGCGCTGCGAAAATAGATGCTGCTGTAGTTCGTGCGTCCTCGCGGAAAGGGTTCGGATTTCCGGCCTCGGCAACCTCCGCATAGATATTCGCTGCTTCCTCTTTGCGACCGAGAGCCTCAAGACAGCGCGCTTCGAAATAATGCGCGGAGAGTGCGACTGCTGGTTCTTTTGATTTTCCGACAGAACGATGAAAGAGCGGAAGCGCGGCGGCATAATCTTTGTCCGCGAACGCCATCTCGGCGAGCGCATATGCAGCGGGTCCGGCGAACTCGCTGTCGGTGTAATCGTTGAGCACTTTCTGGAGATTTGTGCGAGCGCCCGACGTGCGACCGAGGTTGCGATAGCATTCACCTAGCGAGAAGTAAGCGTTCGCCCGGCAGGAGCGTCCGGGGTAGTCGTCGAGATATTTTTGATATTCAGGGGCCGCCAAGTCGTAAAGCTTGCGAGTAAACAGACCGTTGGCGTAATCGAGCTGACGTTGAGCTGCTCCCTCGCCTTCATGCTGCGATGGCGCTGAGGTTTCCTCTTTCAGAGAGCGGAGAACCCTGTCGACCGATTCATCCGCCGGAGGGCGAGGCGGCCCATCGGGGGGTTCCACCGGAACAGCGCGTGGGACTGGCGCCTCATCGACCGGCCGCGCCCGGCGTACTTCCGGCCCTGATTGAGCAATCGCGATGCTCCCTATCCAAAGCAGCATCGCCAGTCCCAGAAGACTGGCTGCGATGCGCCTCATTCTCATTTTGCTGTCGCGAACGCTACGTTGGTTACGCCTGCCTCGGTGCAAATGTTTAACACGCCGACGATGTTCTTGTAGGCACCGGTTTCATCACCGCGGATCACTACAGCTTGCTCGGCATTTAATTGGACCAAGCTTTTCAACAATTCGCTCAGTTCAGCGCCACTCAAAGTGCGGCGATTGACCACCACATTGCCGTCCGCTTTGACGTTAACAATCACATCGCCAATCGGGGCAGTTTTTTCCTTCGCAGCCGATGCTTTGGGTACTTTAACGTCGAGCTCGTTCTCGGTCCGGGCGGCGTTCCAAGTCAGCAGAAAGAAAATCAGCAAGAGCAAGAGCACATCCACCAGCGGTGCTAGTTGAATGCCTGGATGATGCAGAGGCGCGTGACTACGCAGATTCATTGGAATACAGCAGCCGTTACAATTCTTCCTCGATCAGCACAGGAGTTCGCTGAGGCCGGCCATATTGCAATGAGAGCAAAGCCAGGACATGCGTGGAAGCCGCCTCTAACTCTGAAATTAATTTTTGGGCCCGGCCGCGAAAGAACGCGTAGAAAGCCATGGCGGGAATGCCGATGGCCAGGCCGGCAGCCGTGTTAACTAGTGCCTCGCTGATCCCACGCGATAGCGCCACATAACGCGCTGAGCCAATGTCGGCTCCCAGCGCGCCAAAGGAATGGATAATTCCAAAAACAGTGCCAAGCAGGCCGAGCAGCGGCGCAATCATTCCAATATCTGCGAGGTAAATGACTCGGTTATTCAGATTGGCCGCGACTCGCGTTCCCTCGGTTTCCGCGATTTCCCGGACCTGCTGAAGATCGGCGTTCGGATTTTTGGTCGTGAAATCGAGCATCTTTTGCACGACGCGGGCGATCGCTTCACCATGCCGGTTGGAAACGGCCAGCAGACCCAGATAATCGCGTTTGCGCAAAAGCGCGTCCGCTGTTGCCATATAACCGCTCGAGACCACCGCGCCGCGACGAATTGTCATCAAATAAACGACAACCAACATCACAAAAAAAATCGACAACAAAACCAGCGGAATCATTACTGGGCCGGCTTTGAAAAGCGTCTCCAGAATGGTCTGTGAGCGCTCAGGCACCAGAGGTGGTGTGGCCGTGGCTTCTTGCGCTAAAACAGGAGACGCGCTCGCCAGCGCGGCAAACAGAAGTACCCAAATCTTCATGCCAGAAATTTCGTAACGATATGCAGGGCGGTTACCGTATGCAAATGCCTCACCGGGAGAACGAACACAAAGCATGCCCAGAGGTTTCTAGCAAATCTCACTCGTGCTCATGCTCATAGTCGTAAGCGCCAGATCGGCACGATTACGTTTAGGAAAACGAGCGTCAGTTCGGCTGTGTCCCAATTAAGCTCACGGCACCGGACTCAACGGCGCACCAGAAAAATATGTGCCGGTTGAATTTCGGGATCGAGCTCCACGTAATTGCGGTGGCCGCGCCAGGTATAAGTCGAACCGCTTAACAAGTCCTGCACTTGATAGACCTCGCTCTCCATTTGTCCGAAACTCTCAATCGGAACATAAACAAACGAATTTTGTTTGCGGTGCGGATCAAGATTCACCACGACGAGAATAATGTTATCACGCGCCGCAGTCATCTTGCTGTAAAACAGAATGGCGTCGTTTTCGGCGTCGTGGAACCGCAGGTTGGTATAAAGCTGAAGGGACCGGTTTTCCTTTCGGATTTTGTTCAATTGCGCGATCCACTCCTTAATATTTCCCGGCGCATTCCAATCGCACTCCTTGTATTGATACTTCTCGGAATTGAGATACTCCTCGCGGCCCGGCAATGCCTCATTCTCACATAGCTCGTATCCGCTGTAGATACCGTAAAGGGGCGAAAGTGTCGCAGCCAGAGCTACGCGAATCATGAATGCAGGACGTCCACCTTCCTGAAGCACAAAGGGCAGGATGTCGGGAGTGTTCGTCCAAAGGTTTGGCCGAAAATATTCGCTCATTTCGGTTTGAGTCAGCTCCGTAAAATATTCGATGAGCTCGCGCTTCGAATTTCTCCACGTGAAATAGGTATAACTCTGATTAAAGCCGGCTTTAGCCAGCGCCTTCATCATCTTGGGTCTGGTGAACGCTTCGGAGAGGAAAATCGTGTCCGGATAGTTCTCGCGCACGCCTGTGATTAAATATTCCCAAAAAGCGACTGGCTTGGTATGCGGATTGTCTACTCGAAAAATGCGCACGCCGTGACCGGCCCAAAACAGCACAACACTTTTGAGCTCTGCCCAGAGCTCGCGCCAGGTTTCGCAATGGAAATTCAACGGATAAATATCTTCGTACTTCTTGGGCGGATTCTCCGCGTATTTGATCGTGCCGTCTGGGCGTTTGTAGAACCAATCGGGATGCTCCTTCACGTAAGGATGATCGGGCGAACAATTGATCGCGAAATCGAGGGCAATTTCCATTCCGCGTTTGCGCACCTCTTTCTGAAGCCAGTCGAAATCGTCCAGCGTCCCGAGAGAAGGCTCGACCGCTTTGTGTCCGCCCGCTTCGCTGCCGATCGCCCACGGCACGCCAGGATCGCCGGGCTCACATGTGACCGAGTTATTCCGGCCTTTGCGGTTGGTGTGACCGATGGGATGAATCGGCGGAAAATAAATCACGTCGAAACCCATCGCCTTTGCGTCGTCCACCCGTGGTAAACAATCGCGGAACGTCGATCCGCGATCTCCCCGGCCTCTCGCAGAGCGCGGAAAAAATTCATACCACGCTCCGATTAAGGCTGCCGCGCGATCTACCACGGCACGCGGAGCAGGATTGTACTGCGTCGCGCTTGCACGATTAGGATGGGTTGCCATCAACACCTCCAGTTCGCCTGATCGTGCGATGAGGTGAACTTCTGAATTCGCACCGCTCGAAATTTGCTGGGCAAATTCCAACAACCGCTTGCGATCCGCTCGATCGCCGGCGCGTTTGGCGGCAGCTTCTACCAAAGCCGCGCCTTCCAACGCTTCGCTCCGAAGATCGGAAATGCCAGCTTCAAACTTTTTTGTGAACTCGGCTTGCCAACTGCGAAACATATCCGTCCATGCTTCGACCGTGTATTCGTGAATGGCCTGATCGTACAAAGTGCAGACGCCGCGCCATCGATCGTTATCAACGAAATTCATTGGCGTTTCTCGCCATGCGCGCTTCCCAAGAACACGCCACTTCAGGATCGCTGCCACGACGTCGTGTCCATCCCTGAAAATGTCTGCTTCCACAACCAGGTCCTCGCCAACGATACGCTTTATCGGATAGCGCCCGCCATCGATCAGCGGCTGCAAATTCTCGATGACAACCGAAGGAAAAGCCCGAGCCATGGGGCATCAATCAACCGAGATTCGCAGAGAGCGAAAGAACAAATGAATCAATCCGAGCGGTCACGCGCGTCCTGGTCGGGCGGACGGCGAAGGACCTCCCCTGACTCTCACCATCGCACAACCGTACTCACCTGATTAAATGCGCCAATGAGCGGTCCCCTCGCTTTGCTCGAGATGAGACCCGCTTTGTCTTACGCCGCGAAATAAAACGCGCACTCGTATAGGCCTGAGTTGCGCAGCATTTGCCGGCGCACCTTCGTGCGCAAAACCGCTTCGAACATGTCCTGCTCGAGCCTGCCTACGATGGGATAACGATCCAACAGATTCAGTATCGGCGAATGGCATTCGATAATCCTGGGCCCGCCATCGTCGTGATTATTAATGAATTGGGACATGTAGCCTTCACCATCGCGCACATTGGCCAGCCATTTGGCACGCTCAGCGACCGTATCTCCCTTCGTCCTGGCCCGGAGTGCAGCTGTTTTCTTTTCAAAAATATTATAGAGAAGCTTTTCCGGAGCGTTCGGTCCGTAAATTTCCTGCGCCGCTGTCAGCAGGTCGAGAGTAAGCTGATGGCTGTCAGCCTGAAAGAGATCATGGCTGCGCCGGGTCAGCCGATAGACCATCTCCGGGCGACCCATCTTTTGCGGGCGACGCCAGGTATCCAGGTAACCGTCGCGTTGAAGGGTGAGACAATGCTGTTTGATGCCCATATAGCTCATCTTCATTTTCTCCACCAGCTCGTTCACAGACATCCCTTTGGTGCGCTTGAGCGAGTTAATAATTTCAAGCCTCTGGGTACGGCCAATTTCCGAGATTAAGCGTTGGTTCATAAGTGAGAAAGATAACTATAGAGTTGGCGAAAAATTGAAGTGGGCGACTTTACACGTCGCAATCTTTATTACGCAAGTGTAAAATTTACGCAACAACCCAAACGAAAAGAAATTACAAAGACCAGCCTCCACAGGCGCTATTCGCGCCGCGCGGGAATGCGCTGTTTTTACACCCTTGTCGGCGCTGGAGAGAAAAGCGCACCCAAAATTGCGGCGACGCCTGCCGCCAGAAACATGTGGCCACCAATGAAATTGCCGATGAAATGATACGCAAAGACGGCGGTGATTAGTGGCACGAGCGCGAGAAGGATAATCACCGCCTTACTCGCCGCACCTGGACGAATCGCAGCTGCAGCGAAAACAATCGCGAGGACAATGGCGATAGTTGAGTCCTCGAGCCATAGCACTTTCAATCCTTTGCCGAAGATGATGCAATATCTGACTTCGCGACCGCGGCAGACGCCTTATTGAATGCCGTGGTGTGCATCCAAGCACCAATGGCCAGGACGATCGCGGCAAATGCCAGAAGAATTCGTCCAAGTAATTTCATCGTAATCGCGAATTACACGGTTCTGACGATATCGAGCAAGGAACAAGAAAAATCTCACTTACGTGGCCGATGCGTGAATCGGTTCAAGCCAGTATCGGGCTATTTCGCTATGACAACGTCGCCGCTTTGGATCGGCCGCGGCAAGTCGGCCCACTGAATCGTCACGTTGCTGAAGTTCACGGGAATGCCGGCACATATAAGCGGATCGGGTTTGTCGCAAACGTGGAAGTGCAGATGCGGCTCTGTCGAATTGCCAGACGAACCGAGTTTGCCAATCACATCGCCGGCTTTCACCTGGTCGCCGACACGAACGCGCACACTACCCGGCTGCAAGTGTGCGTACAGGGAATACTCATTCTTTCCGTGATCGATCATCACGTAATTTCCCGACACAGCCATCAGTCCTTTCGCCAACCGCTCTCCCTGCTCTTTCTGCAGCCGCGCGAAATATGCTTCCTGCGTCTCGTTAGGACGCTGCATTGCCGAGGGATCTTCCGGCTGATCGCTCGCAACGCTAATCACACGACCGTCGGCTGCCGCGAGCACATCCGCGCCGTAGGCGTAATAATCATCGAAGTGCGTACCCTCGCCTTTATGGGTCAATCCTTTCTCACCAAGCTTGGCAATGTCGAGTGCGAACTCTTCAGGAACGGCCCAGCGATGACCAGTATGCAATGACGCTCCCCATCCGACGAAGCTGATGCCTCGTAGCGGAAAGATGTATTTGTTTTTTGCAAATTCGGATTTGATCGGGATTGAACCCATGAACTCGCTGGCACGCCCGTCGACGTTGCCGTGCACGCGAACTCGAAGCGTGTCGCGCGCGCCATTGAATGCGAAGACCTGCGATGCGATTAGCAGTGCCTGGTCTCGAGCCAGCGTGGTCCCCGCTAATTTTATCGAAGGCGCAATCAAATCCGTGCCGCAGAATTGAAATCCCACCTGTTGAAGGATGCCTGCGGCCTGCAATTTAGCGCCGCGTTCTCCAATGCGTTGCACCGCCTCTCGATCAAGCACGCGCGACTCAACAACGCGGTTCGCGTCCAGCAAGTCGATTTCAATGCTGTCAATCTTGAACGGCGCATCACCGTGATTGATCACGGCTACATTCTGCAATAAGAGACTTTGAAGATCGCGCCGGCTTTCCAACGGATAGGTTCGAACTGCCGATGCGGGACAAAAACGAATCTCGACAGACTTGGGTGTTTCCGCACCGGCACTCAGTAGCGATAACATCAGACATACGGCGACAAAATATTTCATTGGATCAATTTTCCTTTCGCGGAGCGACGTTGAGATGCAACGATAAGCTTTTCTGGATTCAAAAGATTAGCCAAATTTCGTGTCAAGGCGCTTTGGAGTGCGGCGGTGCTCCGCCGCTTTTGGGCATGAGTTTCCTGGCTTCACTAATCTCGCCGAGCCAAGTCGCGACCTCGTCGATTTCCGGAAATAGTTCGAAATTCCTCGACTTCGCTCGGAATGACAAAGTGCGTTGTCGCTCGGCTCCCGCCGGCTCCGTTCACACTGCGGCACGCCGCTCTCTCAAACGGCAAAGCGCATCATGAATATAGGTATTCATCGTGATATTCACGCTGCGGGGCGAACTGGACCTGTTCGTTTCCAGTTTCCGGGTACTCGAAGATTTTGCCTTCGTAATTCCTGATCACGATTTTCTCGTTGTCGTGATAAAGAACGTAACCGGGATTGATAGGCACCTTTCCGCCGCCGCCGGGCGCGTCGATCACGAATTGCGGCACGGCGTAACCGGTAGTGTGTCCGCGCAGACCTTCGATGATCTCAATGCCTTTCGCGACGGAAGTACGCAGATGCGATGAACCGTTGATCAGGTCGCACTGATAAATGTAGTACGGACGCACGCGGCACATGAGCAGTTTGTGCACGAGCGTCTTCATCGTTTCCAGATCGTCGTTCACACCGGCCAGTAAAACGCTTTGGTTTCCGAGTGGGATGCCTGCGTTGGCAAGGCGCTCGAGCGCCTGCTTGACCTCAATCGTCAATTCGCGCGGATGATTGACGTGCACACTCATCCAAAGCGGATGATGCTTCGCCAGCATCGTACATAACTCAGGCGTGATGCGTTGCGGCAGAAAAATGGGAACCCGCGTACCGATTCGAAGAAACTCAATATGTGGAATCGACCGTAATCTTGAAAGCAACTTGTCGAGCCTGTCATCGCTAAAAATAAGAGCGTCGCCTCCACTCAAAAGGACATCGCGAACCTCCGTATGCGCTTCGAGATAACGAAATGCTTCCTCGAAATTTGTGTGCAATTCCTGTTCGCCCGCACCGCTGACGACACGGCTCCGGGTGCAATAGCGGCAGTAACTGGCGCACCGATCCGTTACTAAAAAAAGGACACGATCTGGATAACGATGGACTAATCCGGGCACAGGCATGTGCGAATCTTCGCCGCACGGGTCGGCCATGTCGTACGGAGATGTCCAGGTCTCCTCGATTCGTGGAATGACCTGACGCCTGATCGGATCGTCAGGATTATCCTGCGGCACGAGGTTAAAAAAGTGCGGCGTGACGGCGAGGGCGAGTTTATCGCCCGACAGCAAAACGCCGCTGCGTTCCTCGTCACTCAGTTCCAGATGTTTTTCCAGCTGAGCCAGGGAAGTGACTCTGTTCTTGAGCTGCCATTTCCAATCGTTCCAAAGTTCCTGACTTGTCTCCGGCCAATACCCTGGCGAGTGCGAGATGAACTCTTTTCCGTCCCCTTTTTCTTGGCTAATCATTTTCAATTGTGGACGAAAAAATTAAGAGCCTTAAATATCGTGTCAATGCAGGCACCTAACCGTGCGCTACGCACGCGCCGCTACCTCATCCGATTGGGAGATGCTGCGCGACTCTTTAATTAGGCCCGAAAACTCGCCCGCATAGATCGATTACGCGGTTATTTTCCACCGTGCACGCTTAGCTCCCAGCGATAACCATCGGGATCATGAAACCAAAGGCCCATGTTTTTCGATCCCGGACCTTCTGGTCCAATTTCATCGCCCGGATCCTCGATGTCGGCATGGATCCTCTTCAAATGCGCAAGCGCCTTCCGCAACGTCGCCATGTTGGGAAGGTGAAACGACATGTGGTCGATCGTTTCAGGTGATGGCTTACCCTTGAACAAAGCGATCGTAACATTGTCGTTGCCGACCGCGACTCCACTTCCGAAATCGAATTCTTTGCGCAAGCCCAGAGCGCGCTGGAACCATTGAGCGCTTTTCTTCGGATCACGTACAGCCAGACCAAAGTGACCAATCTCTCCAAGCGTGAATGGAACTTTCATATGAAGATATTAAATCGTTGGATCTCTAAATCATTCGGTGTCCGCTGGCTCCGAGCCGTTTCGAGATATCAGCGGTTCCATGTAATGCTGGTTGAAATCTGTCAGGGCGTCGCGCGGCGTTTCTCCGAGTCCGCTGGCGCCTCGTTGCAGCTCTGGGCCGATAAAAGCCAGCCAGATGTCGCCTACCATTCCCATTCTTGGGCGCAGCCGCGCAGCTGGACTGCACGGATGGTTTTCGAGGAAGTCTTCGACGTCCTCTTTTATGACAGCCGGCAGTTCTTCAATTGCGAGCGAGACCATACTTTAGGAAACGTGTACGCACCGCGTGTTGGCCTTGAAGAATCCGAAAACAGTTCGCGTAGGAAGATGAAAGCGCTGCGCGCGAAACCCACGGAGCGCCGCTCTGTTATATCACTGCGACAAGCCCGCAGGATTAATTAATCACGTCCCCAAAGCATCGCGACGGAAGTCGTGAGACTGCCGCCCATGTTAAACGTGAGGAATTTTTTCGCGTTCTCAATTTGCTTCCCGCCAGCCTGTTCCGTGAGCTGTTGGTAGGCTTCGAAAACCTGGCGAACGCCGGTCGCTCCGACCGGGTGACCGTCGGCGATCAAACCACCGCCTGCGTTCACTGGAATCTGAAAGGATCCTTTGAATTTCTCCGTGCGCACCTGCGGCAATGCTGTAGCTCCGCTTTTTACCAGCTCGACGCCCTTGCCGGACTCGGCGAGACCGAGAATTTCGTAGGCGACAATTTCAGTAATGGAAAAACAATCGTGCACCTCGGCGCCTTGCAGATCGCGCGGCGTCAGATTTGCCATCCGAAAAGCTTTCTCGGCCGCTTTGCGCGCGGTCGAAAATGTGGGCGCATCCTTTTTGTCGAGCGGCAAATAATCGGTGGTATGACCATAGCCAAGCAACCGGGCGGTCTTGCTGCGGTCTCGGCCAATTTTGTCCAGATATTTTCCTGAAACTAGAACAACCGACGCGCCGCCGTCAGTGATCTGCGAACAATCCGACACTTTCAGCGGCGGCGCGACGCTGGGGTTTTTATCCGAAACTTGCGATGCGCAGTCGAGAGTGAGATCGGCGTCACGCATCTGCGCAAGCGGATTCAACTTGGCGTGCGCGTAATTTTTCCATGCGACGAGCGCCAGGTCCGCTTCCGTCGCGCCATACTTCTCGATGTAAATCTGCGCGATCCGCCCAAACAATTTTGGAAACATGAAATCGCCATACTCCGGCTTTTCATTGTGGTAATCGGCAGCCGCGCCGAGCACATCTGAACCATCGAGCGACGACATGGTCTTCTGCTGTTCTGCTCCAACAACCAGCACCACGTCGTAAAATCCTCCCATCACCCATTCCGCGCCCAGCAACACCGAAAGCGCACCGGAAGCGCATGCCGCTTCGGTGTGCATCGTAGGAATTCCGCGCAATTTTGGATCGATCTCCGGAATAAAGGCACCGAGCTGCAATTGCTTGGTAAACTGACCTGCATTGAAATTGCCAACCGTGCCTGCCTGAATTTCCGCTGGATCGATCTTCGTATCATCGATCGCCTTTTTGCCGGCTTCGATGATGATGTGCCGGATGGTTTTTCCTTCTTTCTTCAGGTTACGCTTAAAATCGGTGCGACCGCCGCCCAGGATGTAAACTGACTCGTTCATAACGTTCCATTAACTTAGCCGGTCTTCTTGCGCTGTCATCCCGAGTCGCCCGTTCGACTCACCTCGTCCCCGCAGGGGAGGCTCCGACGGCGAGGAACCTCTCATCGAAGCCACGCGTCACGCTAAGTTGAGAGATCCTTCGCTCCGCTCAGGATGACAATCCCCCTTTATCCACCGAAGGCGTTGATGCCCGTGACATCGCGACCGACGACCAACGTGTGGATGTCATGTGTGCCCTCGTATGTGGTGACAGTTTCAAGATTCATGAGGTGACGTATCACGGAGTAACGATCGGTGATGCCTGCAGCGCCGAGTATGTCGCGTGCTTTACGAGCGCATTCCAGCGCCATCCAAACGTTGTTCCGCTTCGCCAGCGAAATCTGCGCGGGACGCGCGCGACCCATCTCTATCATGCGCGTGAGACGCAACGCT
>JBKPLD010000021.1:0-15600 GCA_046731415.1 Verrucomicrobiota bacterium | reverse complement strand
ATATCGGTTCGGGAATCCCACCTGTAATCTCGAACATCGCAGGGTAAAGGGCGAAACTACCCGCGACTGATGAGAGCCGCTGGTTGAGAGTTGAGCGAAAAGCACTGGTTTTCTTCCCAACCCTCAACAAACGACTCTCCGTCGAAAGATAAGCTTCCAGCTTGTCTCGGACGACGAGCATCTTGCTTGTCAAACTGTTCATCAACAGCCTGGAAGCCTGTCGGCCGAGTCAGCCGGGATGGCTAACTTCCTTTTCAAAGAACTATTCGCGCAATTCGGCGCCAAAGTCGCGGCGCAATCGCTCGCGAATTTTCGCGTGCGCTGCGTTCACTTCCTCGCTTGTCAGTGTGCGACTCCGGTCTCGATATGTCAATCGATAAGCGAGCGACTTTCGCGCCGCGCCAATTTCGCCGCTGCTGAATAGATCGAACAATTCCACGCTTTCCAAAAGCGGCTCGCGCGGTTCCTCAATCGCGCGCGAAATTCTTTCGTGCGGAATTTCTTCCTGCACAATCATCGCAATATCGCGAGTCACGGCCGGAAATTTCTCGAGCTCGTGAAACTTCCTGTGCGCTCCCGCTGCCAAAATAAGATCCGCATCCAGCTCAGAAACAAACACACCGATTGCGCCGGCCTTGCCTGCTGAAAGTTGCCCGCCGAAACCGATCATTCGATCGCCCGACCAAATTTCGACTCCGAGCGCAAGGTCGGGAAATTTGCCGGAGCGGAACGACAAGTTTGGAACGACCGCGTCGAGGGCGCCTTTGAGATCGAAGAGATCGACGTTGCGATTGCGTTGCGACCGCCAATGCGGCGCGCCCTCAGATTTCCCCCAAAGCAAGATGGCAAGATGCCGCTCTTCTTTTGCCGACGGCGGAATAAACACCCGGCCGAATTCAAAAATGGCTACGCTCTCCGCGCCGGCATTAATGTTTCGTTCGAGGACTCCAAGCAAGCCGCCGATTAAACCTGGCCGCAACGCAACGTGATCTTCGCTCAACGGATTACGCAGCTCGAGTGCGCCTTCGCTGAATGCTGACGCGCCTCGTGGAATCAATTTGGAGGTGCGCGCTTCGAAGAGTCCGTGGGCAACAAGACGCTCGCGCATCCGTGATTCCAGATCGTACGCACGATCTGCCGCACTTGAGGGCGTGAAGCGGCTGCGGTCTGTTCCCGGGATTTTTTCGGCGCCGTAAGCGCGCACAACTTCTTCGATAAGATCGACGTCGCGCTGCAAGTCGCGCCGATAGCTTGGAATTTTCCATTTCGCGGTTCTGGCTGCGCTCATTTTGCGCAACCCAAATCCGCTCAGAATCTCATCGACCGCTTTCGGTTTGATTGAGATTCCGACGACGTGATCGCATTTCTCGTAGCTCAATGAAACATCCGCTGGATTCGCGGGGAGTTTGCCGGCCACCTGAATTTCTTTTGCGGAAGTTCCATCTGCGATCTCGCAAATCAGTTCGGTCGCGCGCTGTGACGCCCGTAAAACCATTTCCGGATCGACACCGCGTTCGAACCGATAGCTTGCGTCGCTTGGCAGATTCAATTCACGCGTCGTGCGGCGAATGCTTGCCGGCAAAAAGTAAGCGGCTTCGAGCAAAATATTTTTCGTCGAATTGGTGACGCCGGTTTCCTCGCCGCCCATCACACCACCGATTCCAACGGCACGTTCTTGATCGGCTACGACGCAATTGTTCGGCCTGAGCGAGTAAGTTTTGCCATCGAGAGCAAGAAATTTTTCACCATCGCGAGCCAATCGCACGTTGATTGGACCCCTTACTGTGTCGGCATCGAAAGCGTGCGTTGGCTGACCGAGCTCGAGCATCACGAAGTTCGAGACGTCAACGATGTTGTTGATCGAGCGAATGCCGGCGCTCTCGATCTTTGCGCGCAACCATTGCGGGCTCGGCCCGACTTTCACGTTGTCGATCTTGCGAGCGGAGAAAAATGGACATTCGTGTATTGAACTGATGGTCACGCCCGTTTTGATGGCGATCTTGGCGTCGCGCGGCGTTGACTTGAGTTTCTTGCCAGTCAACGCTGCGATTTCGCGCGCGAGACCGAAATGACTGAGCAAGTCGCCGCGATTCGGCGTGATCTCGACATCTAGTACCGTGTCGCTCGGAAACAAATCTGAGATTGGCGTGCCGACTTTTGCGTCCGGCGACAAGATTAAAAGACCGGCAGCATCTTCGCCGAGTCCGAGCTCAATGGCGCTGCAAAGCATTCCTTCGCTCTCGACCCCGCGTAATTTACTTTTCCGAATCTCTGTGCCGTTCGGCAACTTCGCACCCGGCAACGCGAGCGGAACTTTATCTCCAGCTTTGTAATTAGTCGCGCCGCAAACGATCTGTCGTTTCGCGCCGCTGCCGTCATCGACTTCGCAAACAGTCAGACGATCCGCATTTGGATGGCGTGCCGACGCCGTGATCTGCGAAACGACCACCTTATCGATGTTTGCGCCACGCCTCTCGATGTTTTCGGTCTCAACCCCAGCGCGCGTCAGCAAATCGGCAATCTCTTCCGGATGTTTTGGAAGATCGACAAATTCGCGGAGCCAATTAACGGAGAATTTCATTTTCTCTTTCCGGCTGTGATCTCGAGCGAAGCGAGGGACCTCGTAAAGACATCCTCGCTTTTGAAGAACACCGCGACTGATTTGCGTGACCGCTTGCGCGTTTGTGAGGTCCCTCGCCGTCTTCGCGGCTCGGGATGACACTCGTTGTGAGTCCTGTACAAAGCCTCATGCGAATTGTCTCAAAAATCGCAAATCGTTCTGCGCGAAAAGTCGGATATCAGGGATGTCGAACAAAATCATGGCAAGGCGATCCATGCCGAGCCCGAACGCGTAACCGCTCCACTTTTCCGGATCGTAAGCTTTGTCACCGCGCGCTTTGTTCACCTGCTCGAAAACGGCGGGATGGACCACGCCAGACCCGGCAACTTCGATCCAGCGCTCGCCACCTTTGAGCGCCTTCGATTTCACGTAAACTTCGAGGCTTGGCTCGGTGAACGGAAAGAAGTGCGGACGAAATTGCACTTCGGTTCCCGAACCGAAAAGTTCGCGCATGAAAAACTCGAGCGCGCCCTTCAAATCCGCGACGCTGACGTTTTCATCGACGTAAAGTCCTTCGATTTGATGAAACTGCGGGCTATGCGTGGCGTCGAGTTCATCGCGACGATAGGCGGCACCGGGAGCAATCACACGAATCGGCGGGGGCGCGGCTTGCATCGTTCGAATTTGCACGGTTGAGGTGTGCGTGCGCAGCAGCCGACCATCCGGCAAATAAAATGTGTCCTGCTCGTTTCGCGCCGGATGTTCCGGCGGCGTGTTCAACGCGTCGAAGCAGTGCCATTCATCCTCAATGTCCGGGCCATCGGCGAGCGCAAAACCCATTCGCCGAAAAATTTCGATCGAGCGTTCCCACATCTGGGTGAGCGGGTGCAGCGCGCCAATTTCGTGTGGCGTCCCCGGCAGCGAGATGTCGATCCTGGCAAGCGCTTCGGATTCCTTTTGCGAACGGAATTCCGCGCTGCGCTTTTCGATCGTGGCGGTAACCGCATTGCGAACCTCATTAAGCAACTTCCCAACGACGGGTTTTTCATCTTTGCCGAGTGTTTTCATCTGCTCGCCCCACGCGGAGATGCTGCCGCTTTTGCCGAGAAATTTTACGCGTACGCTCTCGAGCGCCTGCTCGTCAGATGCGGCTTCAATTTCGCGCAGTGCATCGTCCCGAAGCTTTTCGAGTGGATGAGTCATGAAACATCAAACGTTGAATGTTGAATGTGGAACGTTCAATTCAAAGTTACGAGCTGTAGCGGCGCTCTATGAGTGTCGAAAAACATTGTGCCGGAAGTTCGGCGGTCATAGACCGCCGCTACAGAAATCCCTTACGCAGCTTTTTTGCTTTTCTTTTCCAGCGCCGTCTTTGCCTGATCGACAATCGACTTGAATGCGGACTCGTCCGCTACTGCTAGATCCGCGAGAATTTTCCGATCGAGACCGATTCCTGCGGCTTTCAATCCTTCCGCGAGGCGGCTGTAGGTCATTCCATTCGCCCGGGCGGCGGCGTTCAGGCGTTGAATCCAAAGGTAGCGAAACGTGCGTTTACGCGTTTTGCGGTCGCGATAGGCCCAATACTGGCCTTTCATGATCGCGTCCTTTGCGTACCGGAAAAGTTTTGAACGGCGTCCGCGGTAACCCTTGGCCTTTTTTAAGATTCGTTTGCGTCGCGCCCGGCTTGCCGGGGCATTAGTAGCTCTTGGCATGGTTGTTTGCCCCGAATTGCTCCGGAGCTCCTCGTTCAGCGAGTCGTTTGTTCCATTATCGATCTCCGCGACCTCACTCGCTGATGCAGTCCCGTTGCACGGAACCAGGTGCGCAGATCGTCACGACGCGGCAGCGCCGAGCGACGAACGATAGGTAGCGAGCCGAGAATGACAACCAAAAACTAATGCGAATGCCTAATGACGAATGCCGAAGGCGAGCTGTGGGCGCTTCGCGGTGCGAAACGCAGCATTGGCGTATTTGGAACGCAGGCGTCACGCGTCTCACAGAGACGCGGCTAGAGGATTTGTTTTAAGCATTCGAGTTTCATTCGACATTCGACGTTCGTGCTTCGACATTTTTCCCATATACTCCGGCATGCACTGGCTCGGGCGTTATCGGTTGCTGGTCCTAGCTTTGATCTGCCTTTTTTGGACAAGCCTGATCCTTGTCGGTCATTTCTTTCCGACTGTCCCATTTATCTCGGCGCCGTGGCGCGGTGAACAGAGTTTTGAGGATTTGCTCCGGCGCGAGGGCCGGAAGACGCCTGCGCCGCCCGACTTTGTTTTTCTCGGCATCGATCAAAGCACATTGCAGTTGCCGCCGTTGACCGCTGACGAGATCGCGAGCAACCGCGCGTTTCAGCTCATGACCGAAAAGCCGTTCCCATGGTCACGCGAAGTATGGGCCCTTCTGCTCGATCGATTGTTTGCAGCGGGCACGCGCGTGGTGATGTTCGACATGATCTTTAGTCCGCCCAATGATGGCGACCCGGCATTTCATGCCGCTCTTGATCGTTACCACGACAAGGTCGTCCTCGGCGCTAATTTCGACATGGCGAACCCAGCCCAGGCTGTCACGCCCAACAATACGCTGATTCCGCCACCCCAACTCCAGGATGATCGCGTCGGGTTCGTGAATTTCTGGACCGATCCAATCGACGAAAAAATTCGTGCCGTGACCTATCGCATCACTGATCGACAACTCGCCGATTTGCCTCCCGACCCAAGCGAAGAAATTTACCAATCTCTATCGGCCCGGGCGCTGGCCAAAATGGGTCATGCGAACGATGTGCCGCAGGATTTTCGCGGTCACATGATTCGTTTCACGTCGCCGGACGCGTTTGCGCCTCGCCCGCTTTACGAAGTTTTCGATCCAAAGTTTTGGCACGCCAATTATGCCGATGGCGCCTTTCTCAAGGATAAGATCGTGATGGTCGGATCATCCGCACAGGTAGAGCACGACACCGTGGTTACGCCGATGAGCCCAACCACCTTGGGCCCCGCGCTTCATTTGCAGGCCATGGCTGCGGCGATGAACCATGAATTTTTGCGGTCCACCCCGGCGAAAACTGGTCTTGCGCTTGTGGGCGCAGCGGGGTTGGTAGCCTGGTCGGTGGTCGCCTTTTTGCGCCGACCATTGCTGTGTTTTGGCACACTCGTTGTGATCACGGGCGCATATCTCGGCGCCGCACGGTTGTTTTATGATAGAACAGGACTGCTGCTTCTGACGATTCCAGTCCTCTCGGCTCTGGTGTTAAGTGGATTGTTTTCGCTCGGTCTCGAATATGCGGTTGAGCGGCTCGAGAAATTGCGGACCAGGCGCACCCTCGAGCGCTATGTCTCGCGAAATTTGGTCAAGGAAGTCCTCGAGAACCCGGACAGCTATTACAGCTCACTTCGCGGAGTCCGCGTCCCTGCCACGATGTTATTCTCGGATTTAATTGGCTTCACGACGCTCGCTGAAAAAGCCGATCCGGAAGCGTTGGTCTCGCAGCTGAATGAATATCTTAGCCGCATGACTTCTGTTGTTTTCAGTAATGGCGGCACGCTCGATAAATTCATCGGTGACGCCATCATGGCGGTATGGGGCAACGTGCGCAGTTTTGGTATGGCACAAGATGCAAAAAATTGCGCGCGCGCGGCTCTGGCGATGCGGCGTGAGTTACGGCAGCTCAATCAAAAATGGCGCGAAGAAGGCCGTATGGGGCTCGGGATGGGCATCGGTATCAATCAAGGTGACGTGATCGTCGGCAATATCGGTTCCCACGAGCGCATGGACCCCACGGTCATTGGTGACTCAGTGAATCTGGCGTCGCGGCTCGAGGGTCTCACGCGAACTTATGGCGCGGATATTCTCGTTGGGGCCTCAGTGGCCGAGCTGGCTCGCGACGAAGTTTACCTTCGCTCGGTTGCCAGGGTGCAGGTGAAAGGCAAAAGCAAACCAGTGGATATTTTCACGTTCATTGGCGCACGAAACGAAGAAGTTGATCCAGAATTGCTGAAGTGGCTTGAGACGTACGAGGAGGGATTGGAGAAATTCCGGGCACGTGAGTTTACTGAGGCCAAGATTCTGTTTTCACGTTTCCTAGAATTTTACCCGGACGATCTCCTGGCCAAAATGTATCTGAATCGCGCGCTCGAATACGAACAGGCGCCGCCTGACGAAGCGTGGGACGCAGTGGAAGTGTTTGAGAAGAAATGACGGTCCGCCAACCACGTCTGTCATCCTGAGCCGCCAGTTCGACCCACTTCGTTCGCTCAGGGCAGGTCCGACGGCGAAGGACCTCACAAATGCGCAAGCCGTCACGCAAGCCAGGCTGAACGTTCCTCGAAAGCGAGGACGTTCTTGTGAGGTCCCTCGCTGCGCTCGGGATGACACACATTTTCAATTCGCTGTGAAATCGGCGTAATCCGCGGTTTCCTTTTTTCTCAGCGCGTCGTAAAGAATCTGCGTGAAAGAAGCGCCGAAGAAATTTCATTTCCTTGGGATTTGTGGCACGGCCATGGCGTCCGTGGCGGCAGCGCTCAAGGAGCGCGGATTCAAAGTCACGGGATCGGATGAAAATGTTTATCCGCCGATGTCGACCTTTCTCCAGGAAAAGGGCATCTCATTGAAAGAAGGATATCGCGCGGAAAATATCCCGGCCGACACGGATGTGGTGGTGATCGGCAACGCGATTAGGCGCGGCAATCCGGAAGTGGAAGCCGTGCTGAATAGAAAGCTCCTTTACCTTTCGTTGCCGGAAGTGCTGAAAAACTATTTTCTGCGCGGTCGCCACAATCTGGTTGTTACCGGGACGCACGGTAAAACAACGACAACGGCGTTGCTCATCTGGATCATGGAAAAAGCCGGGCGCAAACCGAGTTACGTCGTCGGCGGGCTTCCGAAAAATCTTGGACAAGGCGCGCGCCTGAACGACTCGAAGTATTTCGTGATTGAAGGCGACGAGTACGATTCAGCGTTTTTCGACAAGCGCTCGAAATTTGTCCATTACCTGCCGGAGCTACTGATCATAAACAACATCGAGTTCGATCATGCGGATATCTTCAACAGCCTCGATGAGATCAAGCTGAGCTTCCGACGTTTACTCAACATCGTTCCCCGGAACGGAATGGTGCTGGTGAACGGCGACGACCCGAATTGCGTCGAGGTCGCAAAAGATTGCCTGGCACAGATGATTGAGGTGGGTTTCTCGAAGAATTGCGCGCAGCGGATCCGGGATGTTTCCTGTTCGGCGAAAGGTTCCAGGTTCAAGCTTGGAGATGACACGTTCGAGATTCCGCTCGTGGGCGAATTCAACGTGCACAACGCAGCGATGGCAGCGATGGCGGCGCGATTTTATGATGTGCCGAAAGCGAAAATCGACAGCGCGTTCAAGAGTTTTGCCGGGATCGCGCGGCGACAGGAAATCCGCGGTGAAGCGCGAGGGGTGAAAGTGATCGACGATTTCGCTCACCATCCGACGGCGATTGCATACACCCTGGAGGCATTGCGCCATCGCTTTCGCGGAAATCGGCTGTGGGCTGTCTTCGAACCGCGCTCCAACACAACGCGGCGTGCGATTTTTCAGCAACAGCTTCCCGACGCGTTGACGTTGGCTGACGGAGTTTTCATCGCGCAGGTCGCCAAGCTGGAACAGATTCCCGAAAAGGAGCGATTAAATCCTGCAAGAGTTGTGGCCGCGATCGCCAAGACCGGTCGACCCGCTTTTTATGAGCAGAACGCCGATGCAATTGTGGATCGGATCGTTCCGCTGTTGCGACCAAACGATGTCATCGCGGTCTTTAGCAATGGCGGGTTTGATAATATCCACGAGAAGCTGCTAGCGCGGCTGCGTGAAAAACTGTAGCGGCGGTCTATGACCGCCGAAAACTCAAAGCAGCAACGCCCTGATCGGCTTCGGCGGCTTCAACTACTGTTCGTGCGGTCGCCTATCTATTTCGTCACGGCCTGCACACACCCTCGGCGCACCGTTCTTGCAACAACTACGGTCCACGAAAGTTTTGTCCGCTTTTTTCGATCACGTGTTACGCAGCGCCGAATCCTATGCGGAGAAGTGGCATTACATACGCGAGAACCCAGTGCGAGCCGGACTTCTTAGGGAATGGAAAGATTGGCCATTTATAGGCGAAATCTTTGATTTAGAGTATCGCTCTAACGCGTAGCGATCCGGCGGTTATAGACCGCCGCTACAGCTATTCCTTCGCCGCGCTTGTGTGATCGTGCACAATTCGCCAGCCTTTCGGCAGGCGTCTAAGAATAAGCGTAAATCGACCGTGTGGCTGATCGTCTGTACGCTTTAATTTCCAACGTCCAGACGCAATCGCCGAATCAGATGATAACAGCGTGATTTCAAGGTCAGAAAACGTGAGCGTTCCAATCTTTGCTCGACTGAAATATTTTTTCTTGTACCGATCGCGCACAGTTCGCCAGCCGCGTCGGATTGTGCCTTCGGAAATAAATACCGTTAATGCCGAGCGGGCGTATCCGTTCATGAATCCATCGATATCGCCCCGATTCCAGGCATTCTGCTGCGCCTGAAGGACAGATCGAATTTGAGCGACGGAGTTCTCGGTTTGTTGCGCATCGGCGAAGGTTGCCAGCACGCCTGGGACACAAAAGGTTATCGCGATCCGGCACAGGAGGGACGCGGTTTCGGGTAGCGCACGCGTCAGGCGTGCTGGCGATGGTGTCCTCGCCATCGCGGACTTTCTTTGTGCATTCCTCGCGACTACTACCGCGGGCGAAATCTCAAGAAAAGTGTGTTTCGGCGCGAGGCCGAAACCAGCCAAGGCTGTTACTCTCGTTTGCAATGCTGGCAATCTCTTATAAGCTCCTCCCCGCTGCGTCCAGCTTCAGGATGGTTTCAACCGAGGGAAATATTTTGACGGGTCTCGTAAATGCACTAGCGTCGCCCAACCATCCAAATAAGGCTGTGCACCGCTTTTTCTGCATCACGACGCTCGTGCTTGCCAGCGCGACGGCCGTTTTTGGTCAGAATAAACCGGCTCGCCCCCAACCGTCTGCTGCAGCCGAGATGGCAAATCAACCGGCGGAAGCGCCGGCTCCTGCGCCTCCAAACGTGCCTGCCATGGTTCGGCTCCAATTCCCGAACAGCGATGTCGTCGATGTGCTGCATCTCTACGAACAGCTAACCGGCAAGAAGCTGGTGATGGATAATTTCGTGCAAGGGAAGGTGAATATTTTCATCGCCAAAGACGTGTCGCGGGAAGAAGCCATCAAGATCATCGAGATGAGCATGGGCTTGAACGGAATCTCTCTCGTTCCGGCTGGCCGGGACTTGGTGGATGTGGTGGGAGCGGGCCAAAATCCCCGGAAAGCGCCGGTGCCGATCGTTTCCGATCTGGCGGATATCCCACCGGGCAACCCGGTGATCAGCTTTCTGTTTCATTTACAGTACGCAGACGCCCAGGAGCTGCAACAAGTATTGATGGCATATTTTCAGGGAAGCTCAGGAACGATCAATATTTTGGCGTTGCCGAAAGCGTCCGCTCTTCTGGTGACCCAGAATGCCGACATCATTCGGCAGCTTGCCAGCGTAATTAACCAGGTAGACGTCGCGCCCGCAGAAGTGGTCAGCGAGTTTATCAAGCTCGACCGTGCCGACGCCACCAAGGTTGTCGATATGCTCAAGGACATTTTCGAAAAGGGCACTGAATCGCCGACGCAGCCTGGTGTCCGCAGGGTGAACGTGCCGGGGGCGGTCCCGCAACCGCAGCAGGTTGAAGCCGCGGGATTGGGCGTGCTTTCCGAGGAAGCCATCATCGTGGGCAAGATCAAACTGACTCCCGACGTGCGCACGAACCGTATCCACGTGGTGACTCGCCCGATCAACATGCCGTTCGTCCGCGAGTTGATCCATCAATTTGATGCCAACGTTGAATTTGCAAAACCAGTCACCCGCTATTTGAAATATATCTCGGCTGGTGACGTCTTGCCGGTGCTGGTCCAAGCCTTGACTGAGCCGGGCGCTGAGGGAGCTGGCGCAGGGGCACTACCTGCCGGCGGATTGCCCGGCGCAAGTCCGCAGCCGCAGCGCGGTGCAAGTCCATCCTATGGCGGCAGGGGTGGTGGCGGTCTTGCGGACCTGACCGGCACGGGAGGCACATCCAGCACGGCAGGTGGTGGCAGCACGCTGAATATTTCCGAGGAACTCTCTACGCAGCCGGTCAACACCACTCCCCAAGCCGTTACGGTCGGAAATTCGAAGCTCATCGCTGACCAGCGAGCCAATTCCATCATCGTTCTCGGAAATCGCGAAGTTGTCGTAAAAGTGGAAAAGGTTCTGGATGAAATGGACGTCCAGGCGCCGCAAGTCGCGCTAAGTACCGTTGTCGGGCAATTGCAGCTCAACAACGACGAGGAATTCGGCGTCGATTGGTTTGCTAAGTATCACAACAGATTCGTCGGTACCTCGCGCAACAACCAGGTATTTAGTGACAGCGATCCCAACATTCCGCTGCCCAGTGGTTCACCTGGGGGCAACATTCTCGATCCCAACAATCTGATTAACTTTAGCCGAATCATTCGGAACGTGGGTGCGGGCACTAATATTTACGTCGCAGCGGGGGACGCATTCGCGGCTATTGTACATGTCTTGGAGTCGACGGGTAAATTCAAAATCATTTCGCGACCCACAGTCTTCACCAGCAATAACAAGAAAGCGATTATCGCCTCAGGCCAGGAGGTTCCCGTGCCCGTTAGCACTTTGACTAATGCCACGACTGTCAACAATCTTGCCTCTGTCCAATCGAGTATCGAATACAAGAAGGTTGCGCTTCAGCTGGAGGTGGTGCCGCTCATCAATTCCGAGAAGGAAGTGTCGCTGGATATCCTTCAAAAGATCGATGCCTTGGGCAACAATAGATTAATTAGCGGAAACTTGGTGCCTGAGGTCAACACACGATACATTCGCACGAATGTGTCTGCTCCGAATCGATCAACGATTGTCCTCGGCGGATTGATTGAAGACAACAAGCAAAGAAACACGACCGGTATTCCCTATCTTTCTCGCATCCCATATATCGGCGCCGTGTTCCGCAGCACGAAAGACACCCGGACACGTCAGGAATTGATTATTCTAATGCGCCCCGAGGTCACGCTGACTAAACTGGATGCGTACAGGCTCCGCCAAAAACAGGAGGATAGAACACACTTTGGGCCTGAGCTCGAGCAGGACGATTGCCCGGACTGTCCCCGGCCCAGAGAAGGCAAACAATTAACCTTACCACCTCCCGATATTCCCGAACCGAAAGATATTAGGTAGCATCGCGGTCATGAAACGAACAATTCTAGTCTTGATCCTAAGCCTTGGCGCAGCTGTCGCGCGCGGCGATGAGTACGCTGTCATCGATGACATTTTCGCTTCGAAAGATCCATTGGCTCAACGAGACGAATATGGTCTGCTTCACCAGGGAAAGCGTGTATACGACACCGATTTTGCGCCGCGATACAAGTGGCGATGGATCTACTACTTCAAGGCCAATGAACAACTGATCGTTCAGCCGGCGTATGTAGGCTCGATGCAAGCAGCATTGCGCCGGCTTGGCTATTATTGCGGTCCCATTAACGGCGTGTTTACCCCAGAGGTAGGCGATGCCATTGCGCGGTTGCAAAAGAACTATTCGATGCGGGTTACGGGAACACTTACGGATCCGGTGCGGCGGGCATTGCACATGCCGTAAGCGATCGCGGAGCCGCGCGATTGATTACGCATTATGCGTGAAAGCGCTTGCCAAACCGCCTAAATACGCTTCATTCGAACGCTTCCAATTGTGCGTTGTCGATTCTAACTGAACACTCGCGCCTCATGAGTTCACCTGCCAGTCAATCATTAATTAATTTGCTGCTGGAAAGCGGCGTTCCTTCGACTGAAGAAGCGGGAGAGCTGGCCGTGAACCTGAACGGTGGTTCGTGGGTGAGCCAGGTGCTCGATTCCGGCAAGGTTGACGAGCAACGCTTCCTCACGGCGATCGGCAATTTCTTTCGCGTGCCAGTTACGTCCATCGATCCGAAAAAGATCGACCGCGCGACGTTATCGGTTTTACCCAGCCGTTTTGTTTTTCAACATCACATTTTGCCCATCGAGGTGAAGGAAAATGCGGTGGTGCTGGCGACATACGATCTTTTCAATTCCATCGGGCGCCAGCTCGCATCGCAGCTTTTGAAAAAGCCGGCAGAGTGGGTGCTGGTGCCGCGCGCACAAGTTCTGCGCGCGATGAAAACGCTCTACGGCGTCGGCGCGGAAACGTTCGACGAAATTCTTAAGACCAATCGTTCCTTCGAGGTGTTGCAGGACAACGACACTGCCATCGAATTGAATGACGACGATCCGGAGGCGTCGGTAGTGAAATTTGTAAACCAGATCATTCGCGAAGCCATCTTCGAGCGTGCTACCGATATTCACGTTGAACCGCTGGAAAACGATCTGCGGATTCGATATCGAATCGACGGAATTTTGCATGAGGTCGCTGTGCCTCCGCAACTACGCGTCCTGCAATCGGCGATTATCTCGCGTCTGAAAGTGATGTCGCACATGGACATCGCGGAGCGGCGTCTACCTCAGGACGGACGCATCAATCTGCAGTCGAACAATCAAAACATCGATGTCCGCGTTTCAACCATTCCGACAGTCAACGGCGAATCAATCAGTCTGCGATTGCTGATCCGGAGCGAACAGCAGTTCGGATTTGACCGGCTCGATCTAAGCGAAAAGCAGGAGAAAATTATTCGACATCTGCTGGCACAGCCCAACGGCATCATTCTTCTCACCGGTCCCACAGGCTGCGGGAAATCGACCTCGCTTTACTGCTTCTTGAGCAGCATCAACTCGGTGCAGCGCCGCATCATCACAGTGGAAGAGCCGGTCGAATATCGAATTCCCGGCGTCTCGCAAATCGATGTGAAACCGGAGATCGATCTGACATTTGCCAAAGGTCTACGTCACATCTTGCGACAGGACCCAAACGTCGTCATGGTCGGCGAAATTCGTGACGTCGAAACCGCGGACATCGCAATTCGTGCGGCCATGACTGGTCACCTTGTTTTCAGCACGCTCCATACGAACGATGCCGTCGGCGGCATCACGCGTTTGCTGGACATGGACGTGGAACCGTTCCTGCTTTCCTCAGTAGTCAAATCGTTCATCGCACAGCGCCTGGTACGCACGATTTGTCCAGATTGCGTGCAATTGGTCGATTACCCCCGCGAATATCTCGCTGAGATTGGTTTTCCAGTAAAGGAACTCGGCACACGTTTCCGGCGTGGCGCCGGTTGCGACCAATGCCGCCAAACCGGCTATCAGGGGCGCGCGGCAATTTATGAGATTTGTCTTATCACCGAGCCGCTAAGAAAATTGATCATGCAAAAGCGAGATGGCGGCGAGCTCAAGCAATGCGCCGTTGCTGAAGGGATGGAAACTTTGCGGCAAGACGGCTGGCGACGCGTTGCTGAAGGCAAAACAACCATCGAAGAAGTGGTTCGGGTCACGCAGACGGATGAGGTGATGGCCGAAACGACCGAAGAAGCCGAACCGATGGTGGCGGGCTAGGTCGCGATTTCAAACGCGCCGTCATCCCGAGCGGAGCGAGGGACCTCGCCGATGGTCGCCGAATAACTGCTGTCCCGAATCTTCCCACTTCGGATTAACGATTCGAACTAGGGCATTTTTCTTTTCCCGGCGCCAGCCTTTGATCTCTTTTTCGCGGGAAATTGCATCGCGAGGATTATCAATCTTTCGTAGTAAACGAGCCGGTCTACCTTTATATCTCTTCGTAAAACTTCGCGCCGGTGTATTCCCGCGGAACCATAGCCGCCGCTCCAAACTTTTTGTGACGCCAGTGTAAAGAACGACCCGGCTTTGATTGGTCTCGTATAGACGTAGTAGGCCCTCATTAGGTGAGGTGGTCATCCTGAACGTAGTGATGGATCTCACTCAAGCTGATTGATCACACTAATTTGCTCGTGTGCGTAGTAGTTCGACTGTGAGGTCCCTCGCTTCGCTCGGGATGACACCCTTGCTACTCTCCCCGCAACTCGCGGATCGCCTTTGCGTAATCTTTCGCGTGAAAAATTGAGGTGCCGGCGACGAGCACGTTTGCGCCGTTTTCGATCGATACGCGTGCCGTCTCGGCGTTAATGCCGCCGTCCACTTCGATGTCCATGGTGCCGCGCAGCAATCTTGCGCGTTTAACTTTTTGCATTTGATCGGCTCGAAAGGATTGGCCTCCGAAACCGGGATGCACGGTCATCACCAGGAGCATGTCGATCTTGTCCAGGAACGGCTCAACCAAGTCGAATGAGGTTTCAGGGTTCAGAGTGAGACCGGCACGGCAACCAGCGTCTCGAATCTGCTGCAGTGTTTTGGTGACGCTGTGTTTTGCTTCCGGTTCCACGTGAACGGTGATCGAATTCGCGCCAGCTTTGATAAACCGCGGAACATAATGATTGGCGTGTTCGATCATGAGATGAACATCCAGCGGCAGACTTGTTAGGCCGCGCACTCGTCCCACAATCTCCGGGCCGAAGGAAATGTTATCGACGAAATGTCCATCCATGATGTCGCAGTGAATCCAGTCGGCGCCTGCGGCTTCCACCCGCTCGATTTCCTCACCGAGTTGTGAAAAATCGGCGGCCAGAATGGATGTCGCAACGATGATCTTTCGCATGGAGTTATGGAGTAAAGGAGTAATGGAGTAATGAGAAAATTCCAACATTACTCCAGGACTCCACTACTCCGTTACTCCCGCAGAATGCGCTTGACGGCGTGCTGCTCTGTTTCATGTTACCGCGTTTCAGCCGGCCGAATCGCGCTCGTGGGGAGGGTTCCTGTGAAGATGGCCGCCTCAGGCGGATGAACGCGCTTCTTCTCGGGCTGGAGAGTTTCTGCTAATAAATAATTCATGTTCAATGGACTTTTCGGCTGGTTATCCAGCGACATCGGGATTGATCTGGGCACGGCAAACACTCTTGTTTACGTAAAGGATCAAGGAATCGTTTTACGCGAGCCATCTGTAGTGGCCGTGCAG
>JBKPLD010000020.1:0-4515 GCA_046731415.1 Verrucomicrobiota bacterium | reverse complement strand
GACTGCTTGCTCGATGCTGTACATGGGTACCCCAAAAACTTTCGAGGAGAGGGACAAAGCAGCGATCAGCGTGCTGATGGCCGCTAACTTCGAACGCATGTAGTATATCTCCTTACGTGGGCTTTCTTTGTACCAGGAATGCCCGTGACTGTTGCCCTTATATCAGTTCTTGCAAGCGAGCGCGAATTCGGACACATTCGCCGCTTGCAATACTTGGAGCCGCCAGATGGCGGGCACAACGATCGCGATTGAAGCGGCCTAACTTGTGCCTTGCTCCGAATCATCTAATTCAGGTAGTTTTTCAGCTTTAACAATTTAGAAATGAGAAAAATAAGAATCGCGATCGTTGGGGTAGGAAACTGCGCCAGCTCTCTTGTCCAAGGAATCAACTTTTACGAGGGCTCCTCGGCCAACGGGGCTGGCATTGGATTGATGCACCGCCAGATCGGCGGCTATCGCCCCGGCGACATCGAGGTCGTCGCCGCGTTTGATATCGATCGTCGTAAGGTCGGTTTGGATGTCAGCAAAGCCATCTTCTCGCCGCCCAACTGCACCAAGGTCTTTCGTGACAAGGTCAAGCTCACGGGCGCCATTGTGAAAATGGGCTGCGTTTTGGATGGTTATCCTCCCCACATGCAGGACCAGGACCCCTTACGCACGTTTCTGCCTCTCGAAAAAGAATCCACCCGCGAACAAATTGTCGCAGAGCTGAAGGATTCGTCTGCAGAACTGATGGTCAATTATCTGCCTGTAGGATCAGAAGACGCGACCCGTTTTTACGCCAGTTGTGCATTGGAGGCCGGGCTCGGCTTCGTCAATAACATTCCGGTCTTTATCGCCAGCGATCCCGCATGGGCCCGGCGTTTTGCGGACAAAAACCTGCCCCTGATAGGCGACGACATCAAAGCGCAAGTCGGTGCTACGATTGTGCATCGAGCGCTGGTGGACCTTTTCCGCAAGCGTGGCGCGAAGGTTGTGCGGACCTATCAATTGAACACTGGCGGAAATACCGATTTTTTGAACATGCTCAATCGCACGCGCCTGGCGTCAAAGAAAACCTCGAAGACAGAAGCGGTGCAATCCGTGATCGGCGAACGTTTGACGGATGAGAACATCCATATCGGACCAAGCGATTACGTGCCGTGGCAGCTCGACAACAAAATTGCCTTTATCCGCCTGGAAGGCCGGCTATTCGGCGATGTGCCGATGGAAGTTGACGTGAAACTCTCCGTTGAAGATTCGCCAAACTCAGCGGGTGTGGCCATCGATGCCATTCGTTGCTGCAAGCTTGCGCTTGATCGCGGCATTGGTGGCGTCTTGCATTCGCCCTCTGCCTTTTTCTCGAAGCATCCGCCGGTTCAAATGACTGACGACGAAGCGTATCGCTGCGTCGAACAGTTCATCCGCGGAGAGCGCGAGAGCTGATATTGAGACGCGCCACACAAGGGCGCATCAGATCATCTGAAGTCCGCGATCTTCTCCGTTTGTGGAGGGGAGCAGCGAACGCCGCAACCGTTCCCACTCATCGGCGAGTTCCGTCTCGCCGTACACGAGGAGCTGTCCGGTCGAGGTCGAATAAATTGCCGCACTGACCGGCCGCTCGGTCATTTCCGCAATCACCTTCCAATACGCCGCAATCTGCGGCCGGCAGTAGACGCGCAATTTGTCTGTCTGATCGCGCCCGAGCCGATTAGTTTTCCAATCCAAGATAAACCATCTGTTTTCGTCTGCTTCGAAAAGCGCAAGATCGACCACTCCTTCCAGGCATTTATGTTCATCGATCGACCAGAAGAATGGCATCTCGTGACGAACCAAATTCGTGTCGCGCAACCTGCGCCAGGGTCCATCCGGCAACTCAATCTGCGCCTGCAACAGTTGCCATTCTCGTTTGGAGCGAGCGACATCCGGCGACGCTGCTAGACTGCGCTCGAAAGTTTCGCCCCATCGCTCCGGTGCGGACCAGGGGATTTGTTCGGCAAATTCATGCCACCAAACTCCGTAGCGGGTTGCTGGATTATCGATCCGCGGCGGCCGCAATTCCGGTTCGATCTCAAGCCATTGTTCTGTGCCTGGTGTTTCGCCGAGTTCTTCGTCCGGCGCGAACTTGCTCGGAATGATTTCCTCAATAATAGAGGCCGCCTGCTGCCGTGCGATGTCGACCCAGCCTGTCTCGAGTCGAAGTGCGCGTAAACTGTCGGCAACCGGTTCCGAAGCCTCTTCCTTGTGATGCGCAGCGGTTTCTTCGCAGGCTCTCGCTTTATTGGGAAGGGCCGAGATGACTTCGGCGTTCGCCTCGTTCGCGTCGGCTTGCAGCCATTTCAGTTGTGTGTCGCCGTGGACTCCCCGCTTTCCGCGGAAGAAGCAGGCGTCCAGCGCCAGCACGAGCGTGTGGCGTGCTCGTGTGAGCGCTACGTAAAGCAGCCGTTCCATTTCCTGCCGTTGGATCTTTTTCATCTCATCTTCCAAATCCGCGCGATCGCTGCGATCGAACGCGATGAAGGGTTCCTCGCCCGGAACAACGAGCGGGTAACGAATGTTCCCACCGAGCCGCGCCTCGCGCGCGAGGAATGGCACGATCACCGCGTCCCATTCCGATCCTTTCGCCTTATGCGCGGTGATCAGCTGGATCGCATCGATTTCCGCCGGTTCAGGTTCGCGGACCTTGTCAACATTGCGCCGTAGCGTCAGCGCAAAATCCGCCAGCGACTCCTGCCTGGCCTCCGCCGCTGCCGCTGCGCTGAGCAGTTTTTCCAGTTCGTTCACGGAATCACCGAATTCTTCGCGCGGCAATGTCTTCAGTCGCTCGCGCAGCTGCGTCATTCGGACGATCTCGCGTACCGCGCTAAAGAGCGGCTGATGCGGCAATGTCTCGCGAACTCGCGTCAGAAGATTCAATGTGTCGGCAACGGTCCCGCGCCCGGCAGTTTTGCGCTCGATTTGAAACTTGTAGCCATCGCTTTGAGCAAACCGCGCCAGCTCGTCGTCCGAGAGTCCGAAGAGTTCTCTTAAAACACCTACGACCTCGTAGCTCGCGTTTGGATCGACCATGATCGCCAGCAGCGCCGTGAGCCACGCATAAGCCGGGTGCTCGACCTGGCGGTCACTTTCTGATTGGACCGCGACTGGGATTTCCTGCCCGAGTAACGCATCGCGAATGGCGCGCAGCCACGCTTTGCGCGGACATAAGATTGCGATTTCCCGCCAATACCTCGCCCGGAGTTTTTTCAGGCCGGCGTCGCGGATCCATTTCGCCAACTGCGCGGCTTCTATCCTGGCGCGCTGCGTTTCGACCAGCGACGCGTCCATGTCATCCGCAAGTTCGAACCGAATTACCTGCCCAAACAAAATTTCCGGTCGCGGACTGAGCTGAACAAATTCAACCTGGCCTTCAGCGTTGTTCAGGATTTTCGCAAATGTGTCGTTTACGAAATCGAGCTGTGCCTGATCGAGCCGAAACGTCACGGAGAATCTCAATTCTTCGGCCGCGCCGTTTTCGACCAAAGTTCGGTGAAGCTGGCGATAATGATTCAGATCACTCGGATCTCGATAAATTGACTGCTGGAAATCGCCGACCATGCAGAAATGCCCGGAGCGGGGATGATCGCGTTTGGTTTGAACCCATTCTGCGGCAGCATCGGGCGGTCGTGTGATTTCGAGCAAAACGAAAAATTGCTCAGGATCGGTATCCTGAGCCTCATCGAGAATCACGCGATAATTTTTTTCTCGAATCCGTTTTGACACCTCAGGCAAATGCAACAGTTCGGCGGCGAGCGCAACTTGATCCGAATAAGTGATCGCGCTTCGAGCCAAACGGAACTCGCGGTAATCGCGCTGCACTTCTGCAGCCACGCACGATGCGCATGCGCTGGCCCACTCCCGTAGTGGCCGAAACGCTTCGCGCCAGCGCGCGGTAAAATCTCTCGCTGTTGTGGCGCACAGCGGCCACGGTGCAAAATCGTCAGTTTCACGCCAACGCTGCAGCCATTCGCGTAGTTGCATCTTTGCTTTGGGAATGTTGGTCGCCTGCGCGCTCTCAATCGCTGCTTCGACTTTGCTAAAGTCACATTCCGGACACCGTCCAAGCGATTGAAGCGGAATGAAAATGTGATTCTGATGTCGCGCGAGCTCCATCAACTGCCGTGCCTGCATCAGGCGCAACAGCATGCGCCGATTTTCCTCGCCTAACGAATGGCCGATTTCCATCTGTTGCGCGACGAATTCGTTCCAGAGATCGTCATCGTCTGTGATTGTTTCGATTCTTCCCGGCAGGCCGAGGTGGTGTCCATATGTTGCGAGCAGTTTTACGCAGAACGCGTGGATCGTTCCGAAAAAAGCGCGGCCAAATGCTTCGACGGTTTCGAGCGGTAAGCCGGCTTCCAGAATTTGGTGTCGCGCACGCTGCTGCATCTCATCAGCGGCGCGATTCGTGTAGGTGACAACCACGAGTCGCGGAAGCCATTCGAGCGCGAGTCGACGATGTTTCGCCATCTCAACGATGCGATCGGTGATCGCGCG
>JBKPLD010000019.1:0-12550 GCA_046731415.1 Verrucomicrobiota bacterium | reverse complement strand
GAACGTCGCGCAAACTACCTCGGTGCAGCCAGCGATGGTTACGTGATCAGACCGAACCGGATGTCTCCCAGCCAGACGGCGGCCTATGAGCGTGCGCTCGCTGTGGCGATGGCACAAACCGACACACGTCCACTTTCACCTTATGCGCTGGAAGCTTACCGGCAGTGCGCGCACGAAGTCAGGAATCTTGGGGCCGCGCCAATCTTTTTGATCACGCCAAGCACGACGCAAATTAATGTCGCCACTGAAACTACCGGACTGACAGGCGTCTTGATGGCTTTTAACAATCCTCGAACTTATCCAAACCTCTATCGCAGCAGCGCACGCCGCGATGGGCAGCATCTGACCAAATCGGGAGCAGAAGAATTTACGCGAATTGTCGCGGTAAATTTCGTCCAGCTTGCACGAGCGGGCGAAATCAAATGATCAAAACCAAGGTTACAGATGAGACTGAAAAAACTGAGAGCGCCGCGCAAATTCACGTTCTGTCATTGTGAGCGAAGCGAAGAATCTCGGATTCATTGCCGGCACGGCGGAAAAAATCAGGGATGTTTCGCGAAGCCTAATCCTGAGTGAAATCGAAGGGCTCAACACGACAAATTCGGACTACAGGACAAAACGCATCAGTATCAAAACCAGCTCTCACGGTCCAGTAAGCCGGCATCTCATCCTCAATTCGAATGTCTTTTGTTGAATTTCGCTTCCTCTGGTTTTTTCTGGCGGTGTTCATCGTCTACTGGACGATGCGTAATAACGCCGCGCGAAAGCTGTGGCTGCTCCTCTGCAGCTATGCGTTTTACGCAGCCTGGAATTGGAAATTTACATTCCTGCTGCTCGGATCCACAACCGTGGATTACATCGTCGGACAAATGCTCGGACGACGTGACAGTCTGGGATGGCGGCGTTTCTGGATCGCCACCAGCGTGTGCGTCAATCTCGGCGTCCTGGCGCTTTTCAAATACTTTAACTTTTTTGTCTCGTCAGCTTCCGGGTTCCTGGCGTGGCTCGGTTTGCCGGCGAGTGTGAATACGCTCAACATTATTCTGCCGGTCGGTATTAGCTTCTACACGTTTCACTCGATGAGCTACACGATCGACGTGTTTCGTCGAAAGCAACCTCCCGTCTCGAATTTTGTCGATCTCGCGCTGTTTGTCAGTTTTTTCCCACCACTGGTTGCGGGGCCGATTGTCCGTGCAGTTTACTTTCTGCCCCAGCTGGTTTCGGCCAAGAAGTTTTCCAACGTCGATGTCCGCGGCGCGGTCATGTTGTTCCTGGCGGGATTCATTAAAAAGGCATGCATCGCCGATGCGGTCGCGCCGACCGTCGATCGGTACTTCGCTCATCCGGCGAACTTCACGCCAACGAGCGCATGGATCGGCGTGCTGTTCTACGCGATCCAGATCTACTGCGACTTTTCCGGGTACACCGACATGGCCATCGCGGCTGCCAGATTACTTGGGTACCAATTGCCAAACAATTTCCAGTTTCCATACTTTGCCCGAAACGTCTCTGATTTCTGGCGTCGCTGGCACATCAGTCTCTCGAGTTGGCTGCGCGATTATCTCTACATTCCACTGGGCGGAAACCGTGGTTCGCGTGGGTTTGCTTACCGGAATGTCATGATCACCATGCTGCTCGGCGGCCTGTGGCACGGAGCTGCATGGACTTTTGTTATCTGGGGTGCGTTACATGGCCTTGCGCTCCTCATTCATCGCGAATGGATTCGCCTTACCGAGGATCTGAAATGGGCGGCGCGGGCGATGCGGTGCCTTGCCTGGCCGATTACGGTTTATGCGGTGTGCGTTGCCTGGATCTTTTTCCGTGCGCGTGGCCTCAACGACGCAGGCACAATACTAAAACAGTTCGCTCTATTTCAGAGCGGTGGTGACGAACATTTCCATCGATGGTTACTGTTGCTGGTCGTCGGACTTGCCTTAATCCATTGGCTCAATTCTCGCCGATGGTTTGCAGAACCCTGGCGACGGTGGCCTGCCCCAGTCTTCGCAGCGGCTTATGGTTGCACTTTTGCAGTCGTCCTCTTATTTGTTCCGCCGCATTACACACCGTTCATCTATTTTCAATTCTGAGTCTGTAGGCCAGGAAGCAAGTCACATGAGAAAGAAAATCATCGCCGCTAATTGGAAAATGAACATGACGCAGACCGAGTCGGCGCGATTTGTTGAGTCGATGCTGCTGGATCTGGGCGACATCACGGATGTAGAAGTGGTGATTGTGCCGCCCTTTACGGCGATTGCAAAAGTGATGGAATCACTCGGGAAAGCGCAGAACATCAAAGTGGGCGCGCAAAATATGTACTGGGAAAAGCGCGGCGCATTTACGGGTGAAATCAGCGCGGCGTTGCTGCGCGACTTGTTTGTGCATTATGTCGTGCTCGGACACAGCGAACGTCGCACTTTGTTTGGTGAGACGGACGAAATCGTGAATCGCAAGGTGCGCGCTGCGCATGAGGCGGCGCTGCGTCCCATCGTTTGTATTGGGGAAACTCTGCAGCAACGAGACAGAGGTAACGTGGAAAAAATATTGTCGATCCAATTGCGTGGCAGTCTCGCCGGTTTGAATCCGAAAGAATTGCAGGAAACGGTGATTGCGTATGAGCCGGTCTGGGCCATTGGCACCGGCCGGAATGCGACGCCTGCTCAAGCGCAGGAAGCGCACGCTTTCATTCGCCACACGTTGCACGAAATGGCTGACGACACGACCGCCGAGCGAGTCCGCATTCAGTATGGTGGCAGCGTGAAACCGGAAAACGCGCAGGAGCTGATGAAACAGCCAGACATCGACGGTGCCCTTGTCGGCGGCGCCAGCCTCGACCCGCGCAGCTTCGTCCAAATCGTTAAGGCCGCGCAAGATGGGTAGGACGCGACCGGCGGGCGCGCCATGAACGCTTAGTTCAGGAGCACGGATTGCCAACTTGCGGTTCTCAGAGTTCGTGCGCCACTAACAACATGTTACTGATTCGCGACTTTGCGCGTTGCGGCATTGTTCAGCTCAACCTTAGCGTTCACACTCAATCTTTTCGTTTTGATCTGTAGCAAACACCGACATCGTTAATCTCTTTTTTAGCTCAGTGATCGTCGCTTGGAAATGGTCGCGCTGCTCGGCAACGGCGACCTCCAGTTGCTTCACTCTCTCGTTACTGCCCACGGCTGGTAGGATCCACGCCAGCAAAAGTCAGGAGGTCTATCATGCGAAAGCTCTGCGGGTTACCATCGTGGGTGGGCAGCGTGCAAACCCAGCTGGACTGCGCATTGACGTAAGAGTCTGGGTCTAGCTGTAGCAGTCCGATGAATACTTCGGCTACAAGTCGTTCGCCTACGGTGCCAAGGCGAAGGCCGTCCTCTCTTAATTCAGCTTCCTTTACAACATAGTAGAAAAGAGGTGTCGACGTGACAAAGGAGGCACGGATGGGCTGTAGCTCAGCTAGCTCGGCGCTACTGAGTGGGGGATGCCCATTTCGTTGGCAATCCGCTGGCCGGAAGGAATCTCCCATGTTAGACACCGTAACAAATTACGCTGCATCAGCGAAGTGGGCGGCGTCCCGGCTGGTTGTTCCAAGGGCAAGTGGAACAGCGGTGTCGAAATCTTTGTATCGATTCTTTTGTTGGGATCAAGCCTGGAAATGCCGCACAAGGCCGAAAGCAAGAACAGTCTGGCAATATTATTTTTGAAGAAACGTCAGACAGATAAGTTCAATGATCGAATGAGATGCACCTTCTTTATTGTCGGACCCACTGCGACCGGGAAGTCTGACCTGGCAGCCGAAGTCGCGCGTGCGGCAGGGGCGGAAATTGTCAGTGCCGACGCGCTTCAACTTTATCGCGGGCTCGATTTGCTGACAGCGAAACCGGACGCTTCGACTTTGGCCAAGGCCCCGCATCATTTGATTGGTACGACGCCTCTTCATGAAGAAATGAACGCGGAAAAATTTCGGCGCGCTGCCTTGCGCGCCATCGATGAAATTCATTCGCGCGACAAGCTTGCGATCGTTGTCGGGGGCAGCGGGCTTTATATCAAAGCGCTTACTCATGGGCTAAGCGCCGCGCCCGGGCCCAATCCAAAGCTGCGTGAAAAATTGAATGCAATGAGCCTGGATGAATTGCGCGCTCAACTCGCCGAACTTGATCTCGAGGCAGCGCGAACGATTGACATGAAAAATCGTCGTCGTGTGCTCCGGGCCGTGGAGATTTGTCTAGTCACTGGGAAACCTGCGTCACTACAGCGCGAGCGATGGGCTGTAGCCGCCTCACTGCCCGAGACGCCACGTGCGGGTGAGATGGAAAGCGAGCGAAGCGCTCCGCATAGCGAAGCAGCTACGGGTGTTTTCGTCTTTCGCGATCGGGAAGAGATTTATGGCCGAATCAACCGTCGAGTCGAAAAGATGTTCGAAGACGGAGTCGTCGAAGAGGTGCGGTCCGCGGGAGAAGTCAGCGCGACCGCATCGCAGATGATCGGGTTTCGCGAAATCCGTCAGTTGCTCAATGGTCCCGGCGACGCGGGAGCGATCACGCAATGTGTCGCTGCAATTCAGCAGGCAACGCGCCGATATGCCAAAAGACAGTTGACCTGGTTTCGGCGGCAAACTAATTTTTTACCGCTGAACTTGTCGCTTCTTACTCACAACGAAGCAGGGATTTTGCTCCGAATGCTTTCGGAGCGAGGAGGGTTTCCAAGAGTTCGCGGAAAGCGATGATCAAAAGTCATTTTGCAAGTGTTGTAGCCACGTCCCTGTGGGGCCTCTTATTTCTCCGGGCCTACGGTTTGCGAACGATGCACTACGCCGTGGCTACAGGAACAATCGCAGGCAAATGATCGAAACGCGTCCGCAAAAAACGCAGGAGCGCGCGCTCCTGATTGGCTTGGAAAAGGAGGGCGTCTCGAAATGGGATTTGCGGGATTCACTCGAGGAACTGCGTGAGCTGGCGAGTTCTGCGGGCGCCAAAGTGGTCGATACAGTCACGCAAAAGTTGCCGAGACCGACTGCGCCATATTACATCGGCCGCGGCAAAGCAGAATCGATCAAGGATTCGTGTCAGGATCAACAGGTGACGTCAGTCATTTTTAACGATGAACTTTCACCCGCGCAGGGGCGCAACCTGGAAAATTTATTCGCGCGCAAGGTTCTCGATCGAACGCAATTGATTCTTGATATCTTCGCGCAACGAGCGCGCAGCCGGGAAGGTCGATTGCAAATCGAGCTGGCTCAGTTGCAATATCTTTTGCCGCGACTCACTCGAATGTGGCACCACTTGTCCCGGCAGACTGGAGGAATCGGAACGCGTGGTCCGGGCGAAACCCAGTTGGAAGTTGACCGTCGACGCGTGCAGGAGCGAATTGCACGTCTTGAGCGAGAGCTCGAAGCGGTGCGCAAGACACGCGCAATACAGCGTGAAGGTCGCAAACGACATCAATGGCCTGTCGCCGCTGTGGTTGGATATACAAATGCTGGCAAGTCCACGCTGCTGAATCTGCTGACCGGCGCCGACGTCGTCGCTGAGAACAAACTTTTCGCGACGCTTGATCCGACCACGCGCAGCTTCGTTTTGCCCAACAAACAGCGCGTCCTTCTCACCGATACAGTCGGGTTCTTGCGAAAACTTCCTCACACGTTGATCGAGTCGTTCAAGGCCACTCTGGAAGAAGTGAGCGAAGCCGATCTGCTCATTCATATTGTCGATCTCAGTCACCCTCGCGTGGACGAGCAGATGGAAGCAGTCGATGGCGTAATTAAAGAACTGAACGCCTACGGCAAGCAAACTCTGATCGTGTTCAATAAGATCGATAACCTGCCCAATCGCGAATTAGCCGACTCATATTTGAAACGTTTTCCCGGGAGCGTCGCGATCTCTGCGCGAACGGGAGAAGGAGTTAACAAACTGGTGCAGGCGTTGGAAGACGCGCTCAGCTCGTGGCGGTTGCGCTCGCGATTCCGCTTTCCATCGAATGAAACCGCATTAATCGCCGAGATCCATCGAGTCGGGCACGTGCTGGAGCTTCGGTATGAAGGCAACGATGCTATGATCGTCGCCCACGTTCCACCCGAACTTGCGCAAAAATTGGAACGTTACGGGGCGCGAGGCTAGGCCGCGCGATCAAACATCATGTCATCCCGAGCGAAGCGAGGGACCCCACAGTCGAAGCTTATGACATCCAATCTCGTTAGGGTGACCAACGAACTCTATGAGAGGTCCTTCACTCCGTTCAGGATGACGCTGGATTACGCAGTTCGGGCTGACCAACGAGTTCTCGAACACGAGATTCCACACTTTGCGCAATGTGTGACCAGCCAGCGCGGTCATTCGCTGTTGATGCAAACTGGAGCGGATTTCCAATAGCCAACCTGATCGCGACAGGTCGCGGAAAACCCCCCTTTGGAGGCAGAGCTTCAAAAGTTCCAACAAGACCACACGGCACGACTGGCACGTCGGTTTCTGCAACCAGCATCCCCAGGCCGGGCTTGAAAGGCATCATCGAGCCGGTGCGGCTGCGTCCACCTTCGGGGAAGATGATGAAGATCGCTTTTTCTTCCTGCAACTTTTGGCGCAGATCCGCGAGAGCATGCGGGCCGCAATTCTTTCGCCACATCGGCAACGCGTTGAGCATGATTGCCGAGAACGTGCTGGTCATTTTCGTTTGAAAGAACACGTCGCCGGCTGCGATGGGGAAGGCGCGTTCGCGATGACGTGGAGTAAGCGCTGCTCCAAGAGCGAGTGCGTCGAGATGACTGCAATGATTCGCTGCGAGGACAAATGGCCCATGCGCCGGCAGTTTCTCGCGGCCAACGATGGTGAGGCGGTGCGCGATCGCGAAGTAACTTCGAATCAGAGAAAAGCAAATGTGATGCGCGAGGCTTTCTAGGAGTCCGCCTTCACGCCGCACGCTTCGAAAACGTTCGCTTGGAGTCAGGCCCGTGTCGTGGGCCGGCTGAAGCTTCCAGGGTTCCATCAGATTTCTCACCCAGTAAAAATTTTCTGCTGCTGGCCGACGGCGAAACCGACAAAGTAATTCACGTAGTGAAACACGGCTGGGGCAACAAGGATCAGGCTATCAAACCGGTCGAGAATGCCGCCGTGCCCAGGAATAAGTTTCGCTGTGTCCTTCAGGCCGAGGTCACGTTTGATGGATGACAGCATCAGATCGCCGAATTGCCCCACGATGCTGACGATAATGCCGAGCCCCAGGAGGCGAACCGGAGTATCGAGAGCTGTACCAGACCAGATATAATGCGCGCCGATCGCGACGAGTGGCGTGGTTAGCGCGATTGCTCCTAGTACCCCTCCGACTGTTTTGTTTGGACTGGTGTTGGGCACGAATTTTCGTCGACCGAACAAATGGCCACAGATGTACGCAAAAATGTCATTGAGTTCTACGGCGAAGATGGTCAGCAAAAGGATCGGGCGGTAGTTCCAATCGTTCGCCATGTTGCCCAGGTTCCCGAGTGCGCTTCCGAAAAGCGCGAACCCGAGGACACCCAGGCCGACGCGCTGGATGTAGCCTTTCGGTTGATCGGGGATCAACCCGCCGATCGCGATCAGCGCGACTGTCAGCGGAAACAAGGCAACATACAGGCGATACCAATTATCCAGGACGGAGAATGTCAGTAAGAGAATGCCGATTACTACAATGAGACTGATGGTTCGTTCCCGAAATAAGCCGGTGATCCGGGCATATTCGCGATAACAAAGGAAACTCAGCGCCGCCACGGCCAGGATCGTCCAAAACGCACCTGCCAGAATGGGAACCAGGATAAACAGTGCCAGCCAAATCCAGGACCGATAACGATCCCAAAGTTCCTTTCTCTTTTCCCTGGAGCTGTTAGCTGCCTGAGTCACGATAAAAATGAGCACTGGCGCCAGGAGGAACAAAGTGAGAGCAGTCAGCGTGAGAACGACGGTCACTCGATCGTCAAAGGCGTGACGAAATCCAAAGAGTCGTTCGCGCGTAATTTGGCTCATGGTTGAGTAATCCATCACGTTGCTGGCGCGTGTGCGATGCGTGCTACGCGGCGAATAACTGTGATAACACAGCCAGCAACGATGATGACAAGCCCCAAAGTCATCACGCCGGTTTGCCGAGTGTTGAAGGGGATCATCTGCCAGGTCCGCGGCGTAATTGCTGCGTAAACACAGACGATCGTGATCACGAGCATGCGGTGGTGTTTCGCCATTGGTCCGCAGAACTCGTTAGGTGCACCGGCGATTTTGCCGGCCGCACGAACGTAAGCGGTAAAGATGGCCAGGATGGTTGCGACGTAACCAAGTGTAACATTGCCGCCCCATGCGAAACCGGCTCCGATGAAAACGGCGGCGTCGGAAATGCGATCGGGAACTTCGTTGTAAAGCTCACCGGTTTTCGACGTGCGACCTGAAGCGATGGCTACCATTCCATCAAGCATGTTCGCAGTTAGACGTAATTGCGCGCCGAGGGCCGCGATTAGCCAGAGGATTCGGTAGTCTGCGATTGAAGTCACGGCGAGCGCAACGCCCGCGACAATGCACGCGCACATGCCGACGACTGAAATTGCGTTTGGTGACACATTTCGCGCGGCGAGCCAGGCAGTGGCGTCCTGAGCCCACTTTCGATTACGCGTCGCGATTGGGCGACGATCGATTTGTTCAATGGCTGGTTGGTCCATCGGCTGAATTCAATTCCATAGCAGGCCTGGTGAACAATACCCAGACGAAAGCTTGGAACATCTCATGCCATTAATCGCCGGGCTGATAACCGGTCATCCCGAGCACAGCAAGGGAGCTCACAATCGAAGGTCTGAATACGTAAATTTGCTAGTGTGATTGATCATCGTTGTGAGAGGTCCTTCACTTCGTTCAGGATGACAACGCAAAGAATGCTGATAGTCCTTAGCATATGACTGCGCACGAGCGGGTGAAACAATTAGTCAAAGCATTTCCGAAAGTTTACCCGACTGCGCATTGCGAGTTGGACTTTCGGAACCCGCTCCAACTACTCGTGGCGACGATCCTTTCGGCGCAATGCACGGACAAGCGGGTCAACATGGTCACCCCTTTTCTGTTCAAGAAATATCGGACGGCGAAGGATTATGCAGATGCGCCACAAGCTGAATTCGAAAATGCAATCAAATCGACAGGGTTTTATCGCGCGAAGACGAAAAGTATTCTCGGCGCCATGCGCACAATCGCAGACAAACACGGTGGAAAAGTTCCCGATACAATGGAGGAATTAAACGCGTTGCCAGGTGTTGGACGAAAGACAGCCAACGTAGTGCTGGGCAACGCGTTTCATAAAAATGAGGGCATTGTGGTGGACACGCATGTGATCCGGTTGTCGCAGCGGCTAGGACTGACGAAACACAAAGACGCAGAAAAAATTGAGATCGAGCTGATGAAGCTGGTGCCGCGCGAGCATTGGACAGATTGGAGTCACTGGCTCATCTGGCACGGCCGCCGCCGCTGTTACGCGCGCAAGCCGGATTGCAGCCGATGCGAGGTTTTCAAGTTATGTCCCAGCGGCAAAGTTTTTCTGCGAACCGGTCAGGCGCAGAAACCGGACGTCGATTGACAGCTTTTTGTGGGTAGCATACGTCCCCTGCTCTTTAGATTTTGCTCGACCAAGCCAAAGGTTTTTTGCTTAAATCGTGTTGCCATGTGTCTCAGACGGCACCTGTTTAAGCGTTGGTGTTTCTATCTGCCTTACGTGATCGGTGCGCTCTTGCTGACTGCGACCGAGATGCCAGCGGCGACCATCACGGTCACAAATGGAAATGACAGCGGTCCAGGCTCCTTGCGGCAGGCGATCATTGCTGCTTCGCCGGGCGATACAATCACTTTTGCCCCAAGTGTTACTACCGTTACTCTGACTAGTGGTGAATTGGTGATCAACAAGAACCTGATCATCAGCGGCCCGGGAGCCACCCGCTTGACCGTAACAGCGGAGTACACCGACTATGTTTATTTTCGAATCATCAACATCAGCTCGAGTACGGTAACTGTTTCGATCTCCGGGATCACGATCTCAAACGGCTTTGCGCAGAGTGGCCCTGGGGGAGGCGGTATTCTGAGCGCTGGCGTATTGAGACTTACCGGCTGTACTCTCTCAGATAATTTCGCAGACGGTCAATATGGCGATGTTCTGGGAGGAGGAGGTGTGATGAACGACAATGGCATCATGACCATTACGGGTTGTACGATTAGTAACAATGGCGCGGACGTGAGTATTGGAGGAGGAGGTGTGCTGAACGAAAATGGCACCATGACCATCACGGGTTCTACGATTAGTAACAACGACGCGACTCCACCAACCTGGTCTTACGATGACTCGAACGGCGGTGGGATATCGAACCATTCCGGCTCATTAAGTATCACTAACTCTACCATCAGCGGTAATAGGTGTTCCGCCTATAACGGGGATCCCCTCTTTCCAGCTGCCGCCTTCGCATTTGGTGGCGGCATCGACAACTCCGGTTCGTTGACCATCACAAACTGCACGATGAGCGGCAATTCAGCCGTGGCGGGGGGCGTCTCGAATTCGGATACGGGGTATGGCGGCGGAATTTCGAATGGTGGCAATCTTCAAATTACGAGCAGTACCATTGCACATAATTCTGCATCAGGTGATGATTTCGGAGTCGGTGGCGGGATTAATGGATTTGAGCCTACGAGAATGGGCAGCAGTATCATAGCCCTTAACACTGCTTCTACTGGAGGACCTGACTACTTCACAAATGGAGGCGAACTCCAGTCGACTGGCTACAACATCATTGGTAACAATGCTGACGCTGTCATCAATTCGCAACCTACCGATCAAATTGGTACGCCCGCCGCTCCAATCGATCCGCTCCTGGGACCTCTGGCCAATAACGGCGGGCCCACCAAAACGCATACATTACTTTTGGGCAGCCCGGCAATAGACAAAGGCAACTCTGGCGGCTTATATGTCGATCAACGCCGCTTCCATCGCCCCATTGATGTACCCGGTATCCCTAACGCCGTCGGCGGTGACGGAAGCGACATTGGCGCATTCGAATTCGGCTCCTTTCTGCCGCGCGCAGATTTTAACGTCGATGGCTACCCGGATTACGTCCTCTATAACATAAGTACGCGGCAAACGGCGGTTTGGTATTTGCACAATAACATCTACCAGAACGCCGCCTTAGGTCCAAGCTTACCACCTGGATGGATGTTGATTGACGTGGCGGATTTTAACGGCGATAGCCACCCTGATTACGTGTTGTTTAATCCAAACACACATGCTACCGTCATCTGGTATTTGAATAACAACGTCTACCTCAATAGCGCTTCGGGGCCTCCTCTACCAAGCGGCTGGCAAGTTGTGGGGACAGGAGATTTCAACAGCGACGGCAAACCTGATTATGCCCTTTACCACGCAGGCAGTCGACGCACGGCCATCTGGTATTTGAACAACAACGTCTATGTCGCCGCCGCTTACGGCCCCACTCTTCCGGCCGACTGGAACCTGGTGGGCTTAGCGGATTTCAATAGCGATGGAAAAATCGATTACCTCTTGTTCAATTCGATCACGCGACGGAGCGCGATTTGGTATTTGAACAATAATGTTTACGTGGGCAGTCGGTACGGACCGACTCTGACGAGCGGCTGGCAATTGCGAGGTACTGCCGATTACAATCGCGATGGCCATCCTGACTATGCCCTTGACAACGTGACCACCCTCCGAAGTGCGATCTGGTATTTGAACAATAATGTTTACATCGGCGGCGCCTATGGCCCAACTCTCACTGCTGGCTGGACCCTGGTCGCACCCTGAGCAGCTGGCACTTCAACGATAGAAGCTGCCTAACGCGCGCGTCCCGGTGCTTTCAACAGGCTCGGCATGGCACGAACGGCTTGTTTCGTCGTTCTGGGCTCGCTTGCGCATGCGTTGAAATTGGTCTTCGAGCTTTGTCAGCTCTTCGTCGGAGGGATGTGCCTTCTGTTCTTCGGATTTTGCTCGACCTAAACCAGAGGACTTTCTAAACCTTGGACAGATTTGGAAGCTCAGATGGACAGTGGAGTCAGGCGAGCGCGTTTTGCTGTAATCGGCGCGCTGCTTTGCGCAATGGCGACGCAAGCTTTCGCGGCCACCATAACCGTCACTAATACAAATGACAGCGGCCCCGGCTCACTGCGCCAGGCGCTCGCCGTGGCGCTTGATGGTGATCGCATTATTTTTGCGGTCAGTGGCATGATCACCCTGACCAGCGGTGGACTTGGAGTCTTCAAGAACGTCACGATTTCAGGCCCTGGCGCCGACCACCTCTCGATTGACGGCAACCAATCCACTCAGCCAGTTTTCTCTGTCTTAGCAATTGCAACGATCTCTGGCCTGACCATCAGGAACGGTGCGGATGGGATTGATAATTTCGGCGGCACGTTGACGGTGAGGAACTGCGTCATAAGAGGCAACAGCATCAGCGGCATTTATAACACCACCCAAGAGTTTGGAACTGTGACCGCGACGATCCTCAGCACCACGGTGAGCGGTAATTCGCAGGGCGGTGTTTTCACTCAACCGAATATCTTCAGCGGCGGTGCGACTG
>JBKPLD010000018.1:0-7880 GCA_046731415.1 Verrucomicrobiota bacterium | reverse complement strand
CCGATTGATTCGCCGGCTGCAACACCGGTTTGGAATGACCAGCATTGTCGTAACCCACGATATGAAAAATGCGTTCGACGTGGCCGACCGAATTGCTTACTTGCATGAGGGTCGAGTTTATTTTCATGGAACTTCGGCCGAGCTTCAGCAGTCGACCGATCCGCTGATCCAGGATTTCCTTCTGGGGCGTTCTGATGGGCAACGAGGGACCCGCGCTGAAAGTTAGGATGAAACTGTGAGACTTGAAGACTGATGAATCGGCACGAGCGAGGTTTGGAATTTAAGGTCGGCATTTTCGTTTTTGTAGGATTGGCGATGTTAGGGGCTCTGGTCGTGCAATTCGGCAGACTGGGAGAAGGTTTCAAAACCTATTACACCATCACCGTTCGCTTCAACGATGCGAGTGGGCTCTTGAAAGGCACCGACGTCTTGCTCGCCGGCGCGAGAATTGGAAAGGTCGCCAGTCCTCCGCGGCTGATTCGCGAAGGTAATGGTATCGCTGTGCCGCTGAAAATTTATGATTACATTAAGATCCCTGAGGGCACTAAGTTCACGGTCGGAAGCTCGGGTTTACTGGGTGATCGATTTGTAAATGTAACGATGCCTACCGGACAGCCGAAGACATATCTGTCACCGAATGCATACATCAACGGTGCGCGCGAGACCGGCATCGACGATCTCACGCGGGACGGTGGCGCTCTCGTGAACGATTTGCGCGGAACGGTTCAAAAGGTCGACACGACCATGACCAAGTTGAATCAGGAAACTCTTTCCACCGAGAACATGCAAAACCTGAAGGCGAGCATGGAGCATTTAAATCAGGCTACCAGTGCTCTGGCAGAATCCTCGAAAAAGTTGGATGGAGTCATTGAACAGGCAGGTTCCACAATGACTTCCGCAAAGGAAGCAGCCGACAACTTGCAGAACGCGATCGACGACACGCGCAAGGTGCTTCGCACCGCCACACAAGGGAAAGGTTTGGTGGCGACTCTCTTAAACAATCAGCAGTTGGCCAACGACCTGCACGCGCTGATTAGCAATTTGAGAGCGCACGGCGTTCTGTTTTACCGCGATAGTGCTGCGACTACTCAACCGAAACCGCCGGAGCAAATGAAACCAGCCCGCCAGAGTAGGGGACGCTGAAATTCTTCAAATAGATTATCCGTCGACTTTTTAGCTTGTCTCGAGCAAATCTCGACAAACATCGGCTTGGATTAGACCATCAATGCGAAGCGCCTTGTCCCGCGATTTCTCACCGCGCTCCAGGACGATGGCGCGCTGAGGAATCCTCAATTTTTCCGCCAGGAATCTACGCAAGGTGGCGTTGGCTTTTCCTTGTACCGCGGGCGCCCGCAGCTTAATTTTGATCGCGTCGCCATATTCTCCCACCACTTTATCGAACTTCGCGTTCGGAATGACGTGAACTCGCATGGTTGTCACTGCTCCATGATACCTTCATTTCCCGATTGACAAGAGAGACTCAATCCCGGCACAGAAAGTTGTTATGGACACCACGAAATTAACAACTGTCATATCATTGCTTGTTGCCCTTAGCATAGCTTCGGAACGACTCGTCGATATCATCAAAGGACTCGTTCCGTGGCTGAATCAACCACGGCCGAGACCGACTGACGAAGGATGGAGAAAGGCTGCTCTTCAAATACTTGCCGTAATCGCAGGTATAACCACTGCCTGGCTGGCTAGCGCTGCAATTCCGAAAGGCGTAGGCATCCCCGATGACTGGACCGGCACCCTAGCTCTTGGTCTGTTGGCAAGCGGCGGTTCGGGATTCTGGAATTCAATTCTGATGTACGTGACAAAAGCCAAGGATCTAAAGGCAGCGGAGGCTGAAACCAAGTTGATCGAGGTGCGCGCGAAGAGAGGAACGCACTCGAAGCACGGGCGCTAGCGAAGCCCCACCGCTTCGCGGACGCGTCTCATAACCTGATCCGCGATTTCGCTTGCGCGGTTCGCGCCCTGCGCGAGCACGTCGTCGATATACGACTTGTCAGCCAGAATCTCTTCACGGCGTTTGCGCATCGGGGCGAAACATTCCCAAAGCTTCTCGAAAAGTTGTTTCTTAAAATCTCCGTAGCCGGTTCCACCTTTTAGAAACTGTTCGCGCATGGTCGCGATTTCAGCCTTGGATGCGACAAGCGAGTAAAGCTTGAAGATTGTCGATTTCGTCGGGTCTTTCGGCATTTCCACCGGTGTGGAATCAGTCACAATGCTCATGACGCGTTTTCGCATTTCTTTTTCGTCGCCGAAGATGTCGATGTTGTTACCGTAGCTCTTGCTCATTTTCTGGCCGTCGATTCCCGGCACCGTTTCTGTTGCGGATTGGATGCGCGCTTCGGGCAATTTGAAGACCTGCCCGTGTGGCTCCGATCGTCCGAAACTTTCGTTCATTTTCACGGCGAGATCGCGTGTCATTTCGATATGCTGTTTTTGGTCTTTGCCCACGGGCACAATATCGCTGTCGTAGATCAAAATATCTGCAGCCATGAGTATGGGGTAACTGAACAATCCGACAGTGCGGGCCAGGCCGCGAGCCAGTTTGTCCTTGTAAGAGTGGGCGCGCTCCAGCAAACCCATCGGCGCCACTGTCGAGAGGATCCACGCCAATTCGGTGACTTGCGGAACGTCCGAATGCCGAAAAAGGGTGGCGCGCCCGGGATCGAGTCCGCACGCCAGAAAATCAAGCGCAACACGACGGCAGTTTTCGCGCAGACTCGTCGGATTGCGCAGGCTGGTGAGCGCGTGATAATCGGCAATGAAATACAGAGCTTCGCCTTCGGCTTGAAGAGCGATAGCTGGCTTCATCATGCCAAAGTAATTGCCGATGTGCAAAACACCGCTGGGTTGTATCCCGGATAAAATTCGCATGAGCTGCAACGTTCAACGCTCGAGCCGCGTTCGGCAAGCCTACCACGCGACAGGCGTTTAACTTTCAATGTCTAACTGAGAACCCCTTCGCGGCTATTGCAGTGCGTCGATTCCGAAATTTACCGTGACTTCCTGCTGGTAAACTTGTGCCGCTCACATTAGATAAGCGCGCAATGGCCGCAAAAAAACCTGTTTCCGTCGTAACCGGTGCCGCTGGTTTTCTGGGGTCGCATTTGAGCGATCGACTGCTGAAGGAAGGTCACCGGGTAATCGCCATCGACAATTTAATCACCGGTAACACGGCAAACATCGGACACCTGATCGGGAACGAAAATTTCCAGTTCATCAAACATAATGTTTCGAATTTCATTTTCCTGCCGGAAGAGAAAATCGATTACGTTTTCCACTTCGCTTCGCCAGCCAGTCCGATCGATTATCTGGAACTGCCGATCCCTACATTAAAGGTAGGCGCGCTTGGCACTCACAACACGCTGGGCCTGGCCAAGGACAAAAACGCCAGGTTTATTCTTGCGTCAACGTCGGAGGTTTACGGCGATCCTCTCGAGCATCCGCAAAAGGAGAATTACTGGGGCAATGTGAACCCAATTGGGCCGCGCGGTGTATATGACGAGGCAAAACGTTATGCCGAGGCGATGACCATGGCATATCACCGTTACCATCGCGTTGACACCAGGATTGTCCGCATTTTCAACACATACGGGCCTCGAATGCGTTTGCGTGATGGCCGCGTGGTGCCGGCTTTTATCGGGCAGGCGCTGAATGGCCAGCCGTTGACCGTTTTTGGCGACGGCTCACAAACGCGCTCGTTCTGTTATGTGTCCGATTTGATCGATGGAATTTTCAAGCTGGCCATGAGCGATTTTCACGAGCCGGTCAACCTGGGTAATCCGCGCGAAATGACGATCAAGCAATTCGCTGACGAAATCATTCGCATCACCGAAACAAACTCCGCAATCGAATACAAGCCGTTACCCATCGATGACCCGAGAGTTCGACAACCGGACATCGCGCGCGCAAAGGAAGTCCTCGGCTGGGAACCACACGTGGATTTCGAGAATGGAATCAAGACGACGATTGATTATTTCAAAGAATCGTTACGTCATTGACGTGTTCCTCGTCTGTTATGTGAGCCCTTCGGCTTCGCTCAGGACAAGCTTCGCGAAACATCTCGGGTTATCAGCTTGTCGCAGCTGCGAATCCCGAAATAGTCAGAGATTCTTCGCTCGGCTCAGAATGACAAACCAGGGAACGACTGCGGCAACGCTTTAAGGTTTCAACGGCTTTTGACGAATCCAACGCGAGGCCCAAAAAATTTACTGGCGCTTCTGGTTATTCAGATGTGAATTGTGTCATGGTTAAGCGTGCGCTTTGCGTCGCCATGGGTTTGTTCGGAGCGTTGTCATTGCCCGCTGTTGCGCAGCAGGCACATCATTCAACCAGTCGCGAGAAATTGGGTTCTTCCAACGCATCAGGCGCGCCTTTGTCGCTCACCCTTTCTCGGCCGAAACTTTCAGGTTCGATCGATAGTTCGCTCTTACTTCATAACGGCTCGGTGCCCCTCTGGTTGGACGGTCCGCAAACGACTGTTGGAACCATCAATCCCGACTACAGCTTCGCGAGTCAGTGGGTTCAAATGGGATTTACGTCGCCGGATTTTCTTCCGCCTACGCTATTGAGCGATGCCCAGCCATCGACGCGAGCACCGAGTGCCGGGCGAGTTCGTGGTTCCGAAAGCAAAGATCTTCGAGCAGACGGAAAAGATCTTGGCGACGGGATCTTCGAATCGCCGTTGAGTCGAGTCTATTACGGTGGCGAGGTAGGCTTCTTGTACGGCCGATGGAGTGGCAAAGGAGGCGGCGACATGTGGGAGACCTACATCGTGGGCACCGTAGGCAACGACAAATTTCAGATCACAGCCGGCGCGTCATACGACGAATGGAATGGAAATGGACGCAGCCTGCGGGTCCGCTCACTCAGTGCTCCAAGATAAGCGGGCGCCCGTCTGCATCCCGGAGCGAAGTACCGCGGCTCTGCGATGCTGACTTCGTTAATATTTCTACCCTCGGATTGCACAGCGCATGCGTTAGCCGATTTTGAAAGGCTTGTCATTGAAGGCGGCGCAGTTAATCCACAAGGCTTGTCGCAACGGATCCGGAAAGCCTCGCGGCTTTTGTTTCTTCGGGGGTTAGACGATCAACTCGTTGGAGTAGGCGCGTTGAAGCATCCCCGCGCGGAGTACCGGAACAGGGTGTTTGCCAATGCGCAAGCAACCGTGTCCGCAGAGGAATATCCCGTTGAGCTGGGCTGGGTCGTCGTCGCCAAATCATATCAGGGGCGACGACTCTCGACTCGCATTGTCGGCGAGTTACTCCCTTTCGCGAATAACGAGAATATTTTCGCGACGACGCGGGCCGATGACCGCGTCATGAGTTTTGCGTCTGACTACGGATTCAAAAGCAATGGGAAACCGTATCCCAGCGGACACGGCTACGATCTTGTTCTCTACCTTCGTAACGCTGCACCGTTGCCTGAGGGCAATGTTCTTTAGTGGTTGAAATTGCCGATCGATCCTTCCTACTATGCGCAGTGATCCGGAAGGGAGTTCTTAATTGAGCCCGCTGGCCGAAGTCGTTTCAACGGATAACACCAATGTCGGCTCGAAAATTCGCCGCAGATAAGTTGTTGTGGGAAACGCTGGGACGCTGGAAACGGTCAAGTCCTGAATTGGACCGCATTCAATTCCTGAAGACCGTGCCGTTCTTCGACCGGCTCTCCAATCGGCAGCTCAAGACTGTCTCAGATATCATGTTCGAGCGTACCTACGACACGGATGAATCAGTTTTTGAGGAAGGGCAACCAGGAGCGGCGCTCTTTCTAATTTTAAGTGGCAAAATCGCGATCGAAATCTGCCGAGAGACCAGCACGACGCGTCTGGCGGTTTTGGAGAGAGGTGCGTTTTTTGGTGAGATGGCGCTGCTGGATGACACGCCGCGTTCCGCTAACGCGCGGGCTTTGGAATCAACTCGGACGCTGGCGCTTTATCGGAACGATCTCGACGGATTGATGCATCGGCATGCGCGAGCTGCCTGCCAAATTTACCGTTCCCTGGCGTCGATGATCGGCGATCGCCTTCGTTCGACCAATGAATTGGTACAGCTGAAAACTCCAGCGGAAACGATCGCCGTAGAATGAGCAACGGCCGCGGCTTCGAAGAACAAGAGCGAGAACGCAAGGTTCGGCGCAGAGTTTTTTATCTTACATTCGCGACGCTGACCCTAATTTCGGGAGGGTTCCTGATCTGGAAATTAAGCATTTTGATTCTACCGATCATAGTCGGTGCCTTGATGGCCTTTTTGTTCCGCCCTCTAAAAGAACGGTTCGAGGTGCGATGGTTGCCTCACGAGGTTCAGGTCCTTTGTTCCTTCGCAGCCATTGGTATCGTCTTGTTTTTCGCGTTCAATACTTTTCGCAAACACATTCCCGACGAAGAACAAAAGCTCGAATTCAAAGTCCGCCTGAAATACAAGCTGAATGAAAGATACCGGCAGTTGGTGGCGAAATCGGAAGGAAAACCAAACCCGGTGGGGGCGCTGCTTGAAAAAGAACTTGGTCCGCTCGTGGACAAGGTCAATCAGGTGCTCGCACTCAACCCGGAGGAACGCAATCTGTTCCTGAAATATGCCGCCGGATACAACGGCAAGCCTCCTATTCAAAGTAAGTTCGTTGATTACTTTCGAACCAATCAAACAACTGCGAAATATATAATTCCCGAAGCGACTCCCACAGGCGCGGTGTCGCCTGCGGCTGCTCCCGCTCAACCTGCAACTGCAGAGGAGGGCGCGAGCCTTGAGAGTAAATTCTCTGCGTGGATTTTGGCCCCGCTGATTTTTCTCTTTCTCGGGTTCGATAACGGACAGATACGCCGTTTTTTTATTAGCCTCGTCCCGAATCGCTACTTTGAGTTATCGCTCACCGTCCTCGACAGACTCGACGATGCTATTGGCAGGTATCTCCGCGGGACATTGATAGAATGTTTTCTGGTCGGGCTGACACTTACACTCGGACTAATTCTTCTTGGCATCCCTCTCGGGATCGCCGTGGCGATTGGCATGGTTTCCGGACTTCTGAACGCCATTCCATTTCTTGGTACTGTCATCGCTTTGGTGATTGGGGTTGGTTACGCGTTGATCGCGGAGAACGTGACGCCGTTAATTCCCGGTTTGAATCCAGATGATCTGGTGTGGTATGTGCTGATTCTGGTCGTGATCACACACGTGCTGGACGATGTGGTTTTTCAGCCATTTGTGCTCGGGAGCGCAGCGAACGTTCATCCACTCGTGGTTGTCATCGCAATCATCGCCGGCTCGCTCATCATGGGCTTATGGGGCATGTTGTTCGCGATTCCGACGGTGGTCGTTGTCAAAACTGCAGTCGCGACCTTGTTTAAAGAATTGAAGGATTATCGTATTATTTGATGGAGGCGTTCAAATTCGGCGACGTATGTCAAACGCTGCGGAGACCGGGCTGTTTTGCATGTTTGAGATTTCCAGCTTGAAATTTGTCTGGGATTTGCGTTTTGGGATTTGGAAATCTTAGCCCATGGCTATTGCACCGCGCCTTATCAGTCTCAATCTTGGGTCCCAGACTCTTGGGTTGGCAGAATTCCGTGTCCAGGCTCACGGTGGTCTGATCTTGCTGGATTATCGTCTGCGGGAAACGCCGCTCGATCCTGCGACTGGCCAACGTCGTGAGGCTCACACTGCTTTGCACGAGACGGCCGTTCTGTTGCGCGAAATGATGCACGAACTGCGCATCAAAACCGGCGCGGTAAATTGCGCGTTGCCCGCTCAATCAGTCTTTGCGCGTTTTGTTAAACTCCCATCGCTCGAACACCAAAAGCTGGAGAAGATCATCGCATTTGAGGCGCAGCAAAATGTTCCGTTCCCGATCGACGACGTGGTTTGGGATTATCA
>JBKPLD010000017.1:0-9078 GCA_046731415.1 Verrucomicrobiota bacterium | reverse complement strand
TGGTGGTTTGAAACCCGATTCACGGGAACGGCTCTGTAGCTCGGTAGTTTTCCAAATTCAAAACACAATGAAACTGTACGTAGGTAATCTCTCTTTTGAGACCACCGAGAACGATCTTCAGGATCTGTTCGAACAACATGGCACCGTCAACGAGGTCAACCTCATGATGGACCGGATGACCGGCAAATCGCGCGGATTTGCATTCGTCACCATGAACGACAACGCGCAAGCCAACGCCGCCTCTGCGGCGCTCAACGGCCAAGAACTCAACGGCCGCGCATTAAATGTGAACGAAGCGCGTCCTCGCGAACAACGCCCGCGTCCTAATGGCGCACGGCGTTCCTTTGGCGGTTTTCGCCGCTAAAGCCAGATTGATTGCGCAGCGCGGCCTCAAAATTGTGGGCCGCGCTGTTCGCAGTCGCGACGGGAAAACTGTTATCGTGAATTCTGAAGCAGCCATCGAAGTGGAGGGCACCATTATGACGGTGCTTCCAGGGACCATGTTTCGCGTCGCGCTTGCTAATGAGCGCCTTGTTCTAGCGCATATCTCCGGCAGGATGCGCAAACGCTTTATTCGGCTGACGATCGGTGACCGTGTAAAGATGGAGATGTCGCCCTACGATACCGCCAAGGCGCGCATCGTTTATCGGCTCTGATATGGCAACGCGATTCTTTTTCGATCCTCCGCGGCGCCCGAAAGCAAAAGGCGCAGTTAATATGAAAATCCTTCTCGTTCGCTGCCCTGCAACTTCAAAGCTGACAGATACCGGCCGTACAATCGAAGAAAATCTCTGGAAGACGGTCAAGTGGAAAACACAAAAGTTCACCTGTGTGCACTGCGGCAAAATTCATACCTGGGCCAAGCAAGACGTGATTCTCGGCCGGTCAATCTCGGGTCGATAGCCGAGAGTTGATGCGGCCTTCGATAAATTTCCTTCCGTGATTTTTAATATCCCGACTGATCGCATCAACTGGACGACGAGCTCGTTTCTCATCGGCACTTTTTTTCTCACACTGACGGCTGTGCCGTTATATCTGTGTTATTTCGGCATTGATTGGGTCCAGGCGGTTGTGTTTCTGGTATCGCTAGTCGCAACCGGCTTTAGTATTACGCTCGGTTATCACCGGCTTTTTTCGCATATGACTTTCCGGGCCACATTGCCGGTGCGTCTCTTTACGCTTATTTTCGGCGCAGCGGCATTCGAGAATTCCGTCCTGATGTGGGCGAGCGACCATCGACGGCATCATAAACATGTCGATCACGATGAAGACCCGTATGACATCAGTAAGGGGTTTTTCCATGCCCACATCGGCTGGCTCCTGTTCAAGCTCTGGCCGGAGCCTCCATTCGATAACGTTAGCGATCTAAAGAAGGACCCGCTGGTCATGTGGCAACATCGACACATTCATTCGCTCGCGGTGCTGGTCAGTTTTGTACTGCCTACTTTGATCGGCGCCCTGTGGGATGGCTGGATCGGCGCGCTTGGTGGTTTTCTTATTGGCGGTGTGGCCAAGGTTGTGGTTCTACAACACGGCACTTTTCTCATTAACTCGGCTTGTCACACAATCGGGCGGCAGCCTTACTCGACACGATGTAGCGCGCGCGATTCATTTCTAATGGCGCTGTTTACCTTCGGTGAGGGTTATCACAATTATCACCACGAATTTCAGCACGATTATCGCAACGGTGTAAAACCATGGCAGTGGGACCCAACCAAATGGTTGATCTGGATGTTATCGAAGCTCGGATTGGTAAGAAGTCTGCGACGAGTGCCGGCGGAAACAATCCGCTCCAGCGAAGCGCGAGTGCGAGTGTTAGCCCCAAAGTTCCCTAGCCGGTAAGCCTATCCGGGCATTGTTATATGCGAGCCCGTGCTCGCGATCGCTGGCGAGCAGAAGCGGGCCGTCAAGATCAGCCCAGCGAGCTATGCTTGCCAGCACGAGCGCTGGAGCTATTGCCAGCGAAGTGCAGACCATGCAACCAATCAGTAAAGTGAATCCGCTCTCGCGTGCGACCTCGCAAAGGCGCAACGCCTCAGTTAGCCCGCCGGTTTTATCGAGTTTCACGTTGACAGCTTCGTAGCGATTCGTCAGCCGAGGAAGGTCGGCAGTCGTGTGGCAACTCTCATCGGCACAGACGGGTATCGGATGATCGAAAGTTTCGAGAACCTCATCAGCGTGAGCGGGGAAAGGTTGTTCGATGAGTTCGACTCTTGATTGTTTCAAAGCTGGAACGATCTCGCGATAATGCGACGGCGACCATGATTCGTTCGCGTCGATAAGAAGTCGCACTGCGGGCGCTACTTCACGCACAGCTTGAATTCGCGAAGCGTCAGACCCGTCGCCGCCAAGCTTCAGCTTTAACACTGGCAGTCTCGCATTTGATTTCGCTGCCGCCGCCATTTTCTCGGGTGTATCCAGACTGATCGTGAACGATGTTTCGACTTCGGGAACGATCTGACGATTAACCAATTCCCAGGCTCGTTTGCCGGAGATTTTCGCTTCGAGGTCCCAAAGTGCGCAGTCCAGTGCGTTACGCGCTGCGCCTGCGGGCAACAAAGCTTGCAGACGTTGTCGGTCTAACTGTTTCTGTTCTTTTATCGCTTGGATCTGCGCCAACACCGAAGCGATGCTTTGATTGTAGCGCGCAAGGGGGACTCCTTCGCCGCGGCCACCATGTTGGCCATCGCTAACCGTTACCACGAGGACCTGCGCCTCAGTTCGGCTGCCTCGCGAAATCCGAAACGGTTGTTTGAGGGGCCAGATTTCCTCCTTTGCTTCGATGGTGAGAGGGCCAGGTATCATCGAAGCGAAAGCCAAATTCTTCCTACAGAAGAGAACAAAGATAAAGAAGATGTCCGGGAAATGCTCATTGTTTTCTGTGTTCTCGTCTGTTCAAATCGGAAAATCGGAAACGCAGCTGCCCTACCAACGTGAATGTCTGCATGAATTTTCCAAAACAACCAAGCCATCCTTCGTATCCACCAGCGAACAGCGCCCATGCCTATGATTAGGATTGCGTCGTTCAACGTTGAGAATCTGTTTGCCCGGCCGAAAGTTTTTAGCTCCTCGAAATGGAGCGTCGGCGAGCCAGTGCTAAAGGCGTATGCAAAGATTAATGCGCTCATCCAAAAACCAAACTACACCGCGGATGACAAGAAGAAGATTCGCGATCTTCTTGTTAAACTGGATATCTACACAATCACACCAACCGGAGCTATTCGGCGCAACGAGAAAATAGATCCTGATACGAAGAAGAGAGCAGCACCCAAATGGGCGTGGCTTCGAAAAAACAGGGGCATATTCGACCGTCAGCCGAAAGATCAAGCCCAGAGCGTGGAGATTATAGCCAACGGACGCGGCGACTGGATCGGATGGATTGAGCTGGCCAAAGAACCTGTCAATGAAACTGCAACGCGTATGACCGCCAGCGTCATTCAGGATATTGGCGCGGACATTTTGGGAATGATCGAGGTCGAAGACAGACCCTCGTTAGTGCGGTTCAACCGCGACTTATTGGGTACGCTTTATCGGCATGTGAGGCTTGTCGAAGGGAATGACGAACGTGGTATCGATGTTGCCATTATGACGCGGGACGGCTTCGACATTGAGTCAATCCATTCAAATGTTGATAACGTCGACAGTCACGGATTGATCTTCGATCGCGACTGCGCTCAGTACCAAGTGAAGACGCCGAACGGTGTGGTGATTCATGTGCTGGTGAATCACTTTAAGTCCCAGTCTGGGGGAGGCGGAGCAAAGCGGCAACGGCAGGCAAGGGAAGTTCGCAGAATCGCGGACCAGCTGATTCAGCAGGGTGCGCACGTTATTGTTTTAGGAGATCTAAATGAGGGCCCGGCGACCGCAGACGGCCACGCAGCGAACCTCGCGAGTCTTTTCGATAATAATAGCCCGTTGATCCAGTGCTACTCCTTGCCCGGGTTCGATGTCGGTAATCGCGCCGGAACTTTCGATTCCTGCGGACCGCGAAACCGGTTAGACTACATCTTCGTCTCAAAAAGCTTGCAACCTCACTATGCTGCGGGACGCATTTTCAGGAAGGGATTATGGGGCAGCCGTGCGACACGTCCTACCAATTGGGAAACCTATCCCGAGATTACATCATCGAAGGAGGGCGCCTCGGATCACTCAGCCGTCGTTATCGAGCTAGACGTCTAAAGGTTCACCCCGCGCAGATCAGCTTCCAAAAGCAGAACAACAGCCGCTTGCAAAAGAAGGACGTGACATCAGCTAAGTTTCGACATTAACTGTAACGAAACATTTTCGCCTGCAGCAAACAGACCTCGTACGATCATGAAGCTGAAGAATTTGAAGAAAAAAATCCGGCGACTCGAAAAGCGTTTGCAAGAAGGCCCAAAGAAGCTGGCCAGGCTAAAACAAAGACTACAGACAGCGGAGACAGCAAAGGCAGCGAAAGCCAAAAAGAAAGCGACTGCTCGGGCAGCCAAGCCTTCTAAGCCAATCCAAGCGAAGAAATCGAGCACTCGTAAGAAGCCGAAGAAAAAGCTGAATCTTTCACCGGAACGCCGTGCTCAACTGGCAGCTGCAATGAAAGCGAGGTGGGCTGCCAAGAGAGCAGCGGAGGCGAACACGAAAGCTGCCTCAGGCGATAATCAGCATGGCCCTCCGCCAGGATCACCGCCGCACGGCATGGAAAACAGACTCGACGGCGTCTGAACAGAAGATCACCGGACCACACACTTTGACCACAGACTGAAGTGTCTTGTTGTCAGCGGTTAGTAGTCCTTTCTGATCTTGGCGTGTCGCGGACATGTCACGAGATGATCGTTGACCATGCCAGTCGCTTGCATCAACGCGTAGCAGATCGTTGAGCCGACAAATTTAAATCCTCGTCGTTGCAGATCGCGACTCATCGCGTCGGATTCGGCTGTACGCGCGGGCACGTCGGCCATGCGTCGCCACCGATTCTGCATAGGTTCGCCACCGACGAAGCTCCACAAGTAGGCATCGAAGGTTCCAAATTCCTTGCGCACGGCCAGGAACATCTTTGCGTTCTCGATCGCAGCCGTAATTTTCAATCGGTTCCGCACGATTCCGGCATCACCGAGCAACCGCTTCATATCGCGCGCGCCGTAACGTGCGATTTTTTCTGGACGAAATCCATCGAACGCCTTCCGATAGTTTCCTCGTTTGTTCAGAATGGTGGTCCAGCTCAGTCCTGCTTGTGCTCCTTCAAGGATCAGAAATTCGAAGAGCAATCGGTCGTCGTGCACGGGGACGCCCCATTCCTGATCGTGATAAGTGATGTTTGGCTCGGCTGTAGCCCAGGGACAACGCGGCATAACGCTCAAAGGTTATAACTCATCTGGTGTATTGAAAAGATAAGCTGCCTTAGCACCTGTACTCTGTAGCCTGTAGGGAAAACTGACAGCTTCCGATGCAACGCAGAGCTCGTTCAATTCAGATGAATCTGGATTCGATAACAAAGTTCACGTACTGAGAGACGATGACAGCACCGCGACTCGTCTCTGCGCCGAACATCGCCGACCGCTCCGATGACGAAATACTTAAGCGCGCGCAGGAATTTTACGAAAGAATGCAGCGACGCCGCACGTTCCGAGATTTTTCCGATCGCCCGGTGCCGCGCCAAGTAATTGAGTATTGTCTCCGCGCGGCAGGGACTGCGCCAAGCGGAGCGAATTTGCAGCCGTGGCACTTCGTGGCTGTAAGCGATCCAATGGTGAAACATAAGATCCGGATCGCGGCGGAGAAGGAGGAGAAAGAATTTTATGAGCATCGTGCGCCAAAAGCATGGCTGGAAGCGCTCGCGCCGTTGGGCACCGATTCGAACAAGCCGTTCCTGGAAATCGCGCCGTGGCTGATCGCGATCTTTGGGCAACCGTTTCGAATTCTTTCAGACGGAACGCGTTCTCCCACATATTACGCGATTGAATCAGTGGGAATCGCAACCGGCCTATTGGTCACAGCCGTGCATTCGTGTGGACTAGTTTCCCTCACGCATACACCGAGCCCGATGGGATTTTTAAATCAGATTCTTGGTCGCCCGTCGCACGAGAAGCCCTTCGTACTGCTTGTGGTTGGTCATCCAGCTGAAAACGCACTCGTTCCCGCCATCGGACGCAAATCGCTCGAGGAAATCAGCTCGTTTGATCCAACAGGCGGTAGCTGATTATTTTTGCCACACCGTCTTTTCCTGTCGAGGGTACCGTCAACATTAACGTCGCTTCGACGCCGGATTGTCCGGATCGTATTCGTAGAGACGTGACGGATCCCCGAAAACGACACCGAGCGCGCGCTCTGGCCAGATCTCAAGATAGCTGAGCAGCACCGCCATCAGCGGCACCAGAATGAAGGCGAGGCCGTGCGCAGCCATAATGAACATAGCCATCGCCCGAAGTATCAAGAGATAAACGTCCCAACGCACCCGCTGCTTCAGCTCTTTGTCCGGCATCGCGTCATAGCCCGATTGGAACGCCTTCCAGAAATGTCCCGCCGCGAGCGAACCGAAGGTCAACCAGAGTACAGGAGACTGGGCGAGCTGACGGCGAAGCTCGTCGCCCAGCAGCAGATCATGAAGCGGAATCAGCACGATCCAGTATGGCAGACCGATAATTCCAATGAGAAAAATCCACGTAATTACGGCACCCGCAATATTCTTCTCCGACATCGTGCCCAGGGACTTTGGCCGCGTTTCGCGCAGAGCGCGAGGAATCAGCGCCGTGACGATCGCGGCGAGTGCGGTCAGTCCATCGAACCAGTAGTTGAACACAGCAAGCGCGGCGGACCAGCCGAAGGCATAGATGCCGACGACCGGAATCAGATTTCGCGCCAGCACGCCCCATGCATGGGGTTGCGATGCGAACTCGCGCAGATGGTGCGAGAACGGCGGCGGTGGAATAGGTCGCACTGCGGTCGAGCCAGTCTTTTCCTGAGGCTTCGCCATTTCAGCAGACTACCAGGTAGATCGACGGCATGGAACCAATTGGCTTCGAATTCGTGCAAATCTGGGAATGGCCGAAAGCCATCCGAAACCAGCAAATCGCTAAAAATCCGGTTTAAATACTCTTCCTTAACTTGGAAACTATATATACTAGATTAGTTTCCACAGTCTCAAACGAAACGAAGAAGAGGAATCATTATGAAATCTAAAGCGGAGCTGCATCAGGAATTGCGGGAAAGGATTCTCAACCTGCCAGATGTAACTGAGCGGGAGAACGCCGGAATCCATGAAGATGCGTTTTTTGTCGGACGCACCATGTTTATGCACATCCACGGGCATGGCCACTGCGACATCCATTTGTCGAAAGCCGATCAGGAACGGGTTCTCGCGGAAGGCAAAGCACGTAATCACCGATGGTCGCCGGAAGCAGGATACGTCACGTTCGTTGTAAACACTGAAAAGGATTTGGAACCGGCAATGGATTTGATTCGGATGGCACACCGCCATTTTGCCGACAGGCAAGCCGCTCCGCGGGTGGAGCGTTAATAGAACCTACAAAACACCGAAGCAAAAGAAGTGCACCATGAACCTGTTTGTTATGGGAGCGACTGGGCGGACCGGGGACGAGATTGCTCAACAAGCTCTTGAGCGAGGTCATCATGTCACTGCATTTGTCCGCTCTCCTGAAGCCGTGATCTTGAAGCACGAACGACTTTCAGTTCTTAAGGGGAATGCAACCGATGAAAAGCAACTTTCCCAGGCAATGCAAAGTCATGATGCCGTTCTTTCCGCATTAGGACCACGCGAAGTTTTCAAACCGTGCTCACTTCTTCATGATAGCGCACTAGCGACGGCTCATTCTATGGAGCGCGCAGGAGTGAAACGGCTGCTCATTCTCTCGGCGGCGGCGCATTTTCCAGGCGTTCCCAATCGCATTGTTAGTTTTATCCTTCGAAATCACATGCGGGATTCGCTCGCCATGGAAAAGGTCGTTCAGGAGAGCGGGCTCGACTGGACAATCGCTCGTCCTCCACGTCTCACTCACGGACATTACACGGCGTACCGAAGTCGGGAAGGTGCTGCTCCCCAAAAGGGTTTCAGTCTTTCGCGCAAAGCAGTTGCAGCATTCATGCTTGATGCAATCGAGCAAAAGAAACATTTTCAGAAGATCGTGGGTATCGCGAAATGATTCTTGGGGTTCACCATGTTCATCGCCTACGTCGCTGTCACTCTTCTGGCTGCCGCTGCTAACATTTTTTCGGCTACGCTCGACTTCGTCCGGTACAAGCAGGTTCTCGTTAACATGGCCAAAGTGGGCGTGTCGGAATCGTGGATAACCATGTTTGGCATGCTCAAAGCCGCCGGAGCGCTTGGACTATTGGTTGGTATCATCGTTCCGACGGTTGGAATCGCGGCCGCATCTGGTCTTGCCTTATTCTTCGTTGGTGCCATCGCCACGCATTTGTACGCACACGATTACTCGTTTGGTTTGGCTGTCGTGTTCCTCTCATTGGCAGTGGCCGCGCTGGTATTGCGAGTGGCCTCGTTGTGAAAAGGGCAGATAAGGTCCTTGCTTGAATGATGTCGATTTTGAGTTCGAAAACGAAATCGTGCGATCGACAAGATGATTGAGTCGGCCAGATTGGGAGATGATGAGTTGCAATTGCATTAAACAAACAACGTTCTGGTTGGTTCTCGGCGCGTTCTTGTTACCGTTTCATCCCATCCGAGACGCGAAAGCCGCTGCATCTGCCGCCTCGCAAACTTCTGCGCTTAAATTCACCCGAAAGTTTTCAGCATGATTAATTGCTGGGTCTCGGATTCAGAGAGCCCGGTGCTAACAGAAATTAATCTGGATGCCGTGGAAAAGAATGGGAACGAGTTTAATCAGGATGGGCTGAAGGAGGACGGCGAGTGGCTACAATGTCCGACGTCTGATACTAACGGCTTCATGCGCTACCGTGTGCTCGAGTCCAAAGGCGATCGTTATAAGGTTGAGTTCCAGGAGAATGGAGGCGGAACGCTTACGACAGCTTCCATTATCGGGTTTAGTATTGAGAAACGAAACATTCAGCGCGATGGCAAACCGGTGACGGTTCGAGTGCTTCGCGTGTCGTCTTACGCTGAGAAATAAA
>JBKPLD010000016.1:0-4155 GCA_046731415.1 Verrucomicrobiota bacterium | reverse complement strand
ATGGCGATTTGGTATATGAACAACAACGTTCATGTCGGAGGGGCCTATGGTCCCACACTTCCTGCGGGCTGGAGCGTCGTGGCAGCGGCTGATTTCAACGGCAATGACAGGCCCGACTACCTGCTTTACAATCCCAGCACGCTTCAGACGGCAATTTGGTATATGAACAACAACGTTCATGACGGAGGGGCGTATGGTCCGACACTTCCTGCGAGCTGGAGCATCGTGGGAGCGGTCGATTTCAACGGAAATGACAGAACCGACTACCTGCTTTACAATCCCAGCACGCTCCAGACAGCGATTTGGTGTATGAACAACAATGTTCACATCGGAGGGGCGTATGGTCCCACGCTTCCTGCAAACTGGAGCTTGGTCGCACCTTAAGCGCTGTTAAGGCGCAAAACCCCCTTAGCTTAGCTCAGATTAAGTCTTTCCATTGATTGTTCTAAGATTCGATTTTGTTCGATAATTTGCAGGACAGCGAGTTTGCGAGACGATAGGCAATGGCTCGCGGGCTTTCGAAGAAGACGCAACGTCTCAGAGATACCACTCAGCAGAAAGTGGCGATCTCCGAATCGATATCAAAGCCTTTTCAACCGGCGGCTTCTCGAATGACTCGTCTGCCTTCGGCGGAATTATTGTGCGCCGGGACCGTGTTTCTTGTCGCACTCCTTCTTTATAGTGGGACGCTCGCGCCCACCGTTACGTTGACCGACAGCGGAGAGCTAATCGTAGTTGCTCGCGGCATGGGAATCGCACATCCACCGGGAGTTCCGTTGTGGACCATTCTCGCCCATCTCGTATCGCTTGTGCCTTTTGGAAACGTTGCGGTACGGATTAACTTTTCGTCCGCGCTTTTCGCAGCACTCGCTTGCGCGATGCTCACGCTTGCGGTGGCAGAACTAACGATCACTGCGTCATATCTCGCTGCGTCGAATCGACGAAAGAGAGGCTCACAGCAGAGTAAAACAGCTGAAGCATCGGCGTCAGCGCGCCTTTTGGTTGCCCTACCTGCGCTGGGGGCCGGTTTGCTCATGGCGGTTTCCCGCACCCTTTGGTCTTATGCGACGATCACTGAGGTCTATGCTCTGAATACCCTGCTCATCCTTGTTATCTTCTTTCTAATGCTTCGGTGGCGCCGGCGCATCGTCGAAGACAGGACGCATCTCCCAACGGCGCGGAACAGTGGCGCGATCGCCACCCCGATCACCGGGCACGACGCTTACCTGAATGCAGCTGCGCTGGTATTCGGGCTAGCGCTAGGAGTTCACCATGTTACCGTGGCCCTGACTCTTCCTGCGATTGCAGTCATTGTTTATCGAACCCAGGGCGTAAGGTTCTTCGCCAGTAGACGCCTGGTTTATGCCGCACTGATTTCACTTGGGGCGCTAGTCGCCGTTTATGCCTACCTGCCGTTCGCGGCGTCGCGCTCACCTGTCATCAATTGGGGCCATCCGCGTTCGCTACAAGAGATATGGTGGCACATCACGGGCAGGCAGTATCAGGTCTATTTCTCCTTTAAGCCGGAGATAATAGGGGGACAGTTTGTGGAATTCTGCAGAATGGCGCTGCGCGAGTTCGGTTTTCCGTGGCTTCCGTTGTCGGCAATTCTGGCTTTCGCGGGCTTCGTTGACGCTTTCAAACGAGATCGTACGACTTTCTGGTTCCTCCTGACTATCATCATCGCTGATTTGGCTTACGCGCTGAGCTATGAAATTGCGGAGGACAAGGATGCGTATTATCTGCCCGCCTTCATTTCAATCGCAATTGCTGCAGGTCTTGGCATTCGATGGATGATTCAGCGGGCCCTGTCCCGGCCTGCGACAGTCGGGAAGTTCTCTGTGGCAGTTGCAACCATCGTTTTGCTTGTTTGCGCGACAAGTTTCGCTGCGAATTGGCCCTTTAATAATCGCAGACATTACTTCATCGCGCACGATTACGTGGAAAACCTGTTGAGCACGATCGCGCCCAACAGCCTCTTGCTCACACTCGATTGGCAGGTTGTTTCCCCCATGTTCTATACGCAGGAGGTAGAACAGCTTCGCCCTGACGTAAAAGTGGTGGACATCAATCTTCTGCGCCGGTCATGGTATTTCGATTATTTGAAACACGCGTATCCCGGATTGATCGAGCGGTCGCGCGAGAAGATCCACCTATTTGTTGAGCTTCTCAAAGATTGGGAGCGTGATCCCCGAGCTTTTGCCAGGAGTCAGGCGCTCACCCAAAGAATCAGCGCAGCATTTTTAGAGATGATCCAAACAATGGTGACAAACGAAGGCAGGGTTGCACCGGTTTACATAACGAACGATTTGCTTTTCTCCGACTCAGTCAATGGCGGGCTAACCAGATGGCTTAATCAAAAATATCAGCTCATTCCACAAGGCCTCGTGCTTAATCTCGCCGGTGGTCAGGGCTTTCATGATTCGCCTGATGTACAGCTGCAAATCCGCGGTTTGGCTGACGGGACCCTCCGTTTTGACAAAGGTGATCCAATAAACGTTAAAGTCATACCGGCCTACACGAACATGCTGATTAATCGCGGACGCTATCTGGCATTATTTGGTCAACACGAGCGCGCCATTACTGCTTTCAAACAGGCGCTTGAGCTCAACCCAGATCTCGCCTTGGCGCGGCAGGGACTCGCTGAAAGCATGGCAAAAATACGGAGACCGTAAACTTTTGCCTAACTCAACTAGGACTTCGTTATTTCTCTGGCGCAGTCTTGCTTTGTTCGCGCGAAACTTTTATATGCGCGAGAATGAACATTCTGGCTTGTGTTCGATGCTCGCGCCTTGTTCCGGCACTCATCACCTTCGTCATCGGCGCGATTCCGATTCAGGCGGCTGACAATGTCATCGCGCTGAAAGCCCAGCGCATGTTCGACGGAAAATCGAAGTCACTCGTTCCAAACGGTGTCGTTATCATTCAAGGCGACAAGATTGTCGAAGTTGGCAGCGACGTAAGCGTCCCAAGTGATGCGAAGGTGATCGATCTAGGTGACGCCACACTCTCGCCGGGATTCATGGACGCACACACGCATCTGACGCTGGATTACTCCGGGGATTACGATGCACGCAGGCTGAAAGAGCTCGATCTCAACGTCTCCGAACAGGCGATCATCGCTACAGCTCACGCCCGCGCCACCGTTGAAGCAGGATTCATTACCGTTCGCGATCTCGGAAGCCGCTTCGTCGGCAGCCGCGAGTTTGTTGACGTCGCCCTGCGCAATTCGATTAACAACGGAATGATCGTTGGCCCACGTATGTTGGTGGCGACCAAGGGAATCGGCGCTACTGGCGGTCATTTCGATCCTACCAGCGGATTTCGTGATTTCCTTTTCGGGCGCGAACCGGATTACACAGATGGAATTGTCGATAGCCCGGACGACGTGCGAAAGGCGGTCCGCTTCGAAGTCAAAAATGGCGCCGACGTGATTAAGGCTGCAGTCTCAGGCGGCGTTCTTTCTTTGGTAGACGAAGTTGATACTCAGCAATTAACGGCGGCTGAGATGGCGGCGCTCGTTGATGAATCCCATCGACTGCGCAAAAAAGTGGCTGTGCATTGTCATGGCGACCAAGCTGGCCGGGAAGCGGTCGAGGCCGGCGTTGATTCCATTGAACACGGCTCTTTCATAAAAACGGAGACGCTCAGCCGGATGAAAAATAAAGGCGTCTTTCTCACGCCCACACTGATGGCCACCGAATGGATCATGAGCAAGCTGGAGAATTATCCGCAAGCGTTGCAAGCGAAAGCGAAGGCTGCAGCGGCTGCGCGGTCGGACATGTTTCGCAACGCAGTCAAACTAGGAGTGAAGATTTCCTTCGGCACCGATGCCGCTGTCTTTCCACACGGTCAAAACGCCCGCGAGTTTAAGGTGATGGTCGATCTCGGGATGCCGCCGATCGAAGCGCTGAGATCTGCAACTGCGAATGACGCCGAGCTTTTTGGCATCGCGCAAAAAACTGGCACCTTGGAAAAAGGGAAATTCGCCGACATCATTGCGATGCCCGGCGATGCGACTAGCGATATCACCGCAACCGAGCGGGTTTTCTTTGTCATGAAAGAGGGCAAAATCATCAGGAATGGACCACCGACCGTCCTTTCCCGCACTAAAGCGCTAAACTCCGCAGATGTTGCGGCTCCACTGGATTAGCG
>JBKPLD010000015.1:0-18520 GCA_046731415.1 Verrucomicrobiota bacterium | reverse complement strand
GCCACGATTAGTGCGGACAGCCGTTCACCAAAACTCGCGATTAGATCGAGTGCACGTGGTGGACTGTGGCCTAAGAGCTGCACACCATGAAGCGCGTCATGCAAATCGCCGAGAAGTTTATCGATTTGCGATCGGATTTGGGTACCTCGTCGTTGACCGACCAGATTGTCGACCGCCGAGCGGTGGCGGTTGGCGATTTTTTTCCACGCCCCGTCGTAGCGCCGATCATTCTTTTCCGCCAACCGCGCACAATCGATAAGCTGGTTGGTCACACCTTGAAAAGCGGAGAGCACTACGATGACCGGGCCCCGCCGCGCTTCCTCAAGAACGATCCTGGCGACACCCCGGATGCAATCGGTTGTGGCAAGCGAAGAACCGCCAAACTTAAGGATTTTCATGGCCCCACACGAGTATAGCCGTGAACGTGACAAGGATCGCGCCCCGTCACAAATTTTGTCGGCACACGTCCGACGAATTTTTAGCGACAGCGCGCGGAGAACCCTACCACCGACTTATGGTAGTTGCCTGAGCAGCGTTTTCCAGCGCTTCCACGCTTCGTCGCGCGCTTTCTGGTCGCCTTCGCGAACCGCGGGATTTGCAGGTTCACCGGAACGCATGAACCCGTGACCGGCGCCTTTGTAAATTACCGGCTCATATTTTTTGCCGGCCGCTTTCATCAGTTCTTCGGCTTTCGGGATCGTCGCGTTCACGCGCTCGTCGTTCTCGCCGTAAAACCCGTACACCGGGCACCGAATATTCGCGACCTTGGAAGCTTCGGCCGGCGTGGTGCCGTAAAACGAATAGACTGCTTTTAGTTTTGAAGTTTCATTCGCGTACGCAAACGCCCATTCCCCGCCCCGACAAAATCCACAGACAGCAAGCGTGCCGTTGCACGCCGGAATTTTGAGCGCGTAATCGGCGGTCGCGTCAAGAACCGCTTTGATGTGATCTTGCGTCACGGCGGAGACCGCTTTGCTAGCGCTATCGGCATCCTCAAACTTTTGACCATTGAGAAAATCGGGCGCGATCGCGATGACTCCATTTTCCGCCAGCTCATCGCACATGCTGCGCAGCCAATCAGTCAGGCCAAAAATTTCCTGAATGACCAGCACGGCAGGGGCTTTGTCTTTACGCTCGGGATAAACGACGAAGGCCTTAAGCGTACGGTCGCCCGACTTCATATCAACCCATTCGCCGTGGCGTGGCGAATTGTTCAGGCGGTCCTTGCCGAAATCCTTGTACTCCTGCGCGTGAATGGAATACACTACGAAAAAGGAGATCAACCCGAGAAGAAACCGTTTCATTCTCCAGAGATTCCTCGACTTCGCGGAATGACAAGAGACAGGTGTTAAGTTGGCGCGACGGCTGCCTCTCGCGGCTTACCTGTGATCAATGCGTCGATGCTCCAGCGCCCTGACCCGTAGAAAACCATGAACAAAAATAGCCAGCAGAGAACGACCGCCAGCTCTCCTTTGTTAAGAATCGGAAAGAATTGCTCAGCAGGGCTGGGTGCATGACCGATCGCTTTGCCCGCGGCATGCACTGTGAAGTACGCAACGGCCATTTCACCGGAGCAGAGGAAAGCTGCTAAGCGTGTAAGCAACCCCAGAGCGATCATAAACCCGCCGACAAGTTCGATGATACCCCCGACTAACATAAAGCCCTGGGCGCCGCCTTGCCCGCCGGGAAATCCAAGGAGTTTTTGTCCGCCGTGACAGGCGAACATAAGTCCAACTATCAGTCGCATGATGCAGTAAACCGGGTCCGCGAATCGATTGAGAGCGTTCATGGCCGCTTAGGCTGAATGATGTTGATGTTATGGTCAAGAAAATCGCGGCCCTATGAGCGCCGAAATCAATTTGCTCGCGAAGAGGGCGGTCATAGACGGCCGCTACAGTTATGCTGCTTTTTTGGCAGGCTGTTTCCTGCGCGATTTGGTTGCCGTTTTCTTTTTTGCGCCGCTTTGCTCGAGGCTCTTCTGCAAAACGGAAACCAGATCGATTACCTTGGTCGGCTTGGGCGCTTTCTTCCGCTTTTCTTCAATTTCTTTCCCGCCCGATTCCACTTTTTCTTCGATCACTTCCATGAGCGCCTCCCGATAGTCGTCCTTGTATTTTTCAGGGTTCCATTTTGAGCTCATACTGTCGATGAGCGATTTGGCCATGTTCATTTCGCGTTTGCCGACTTCCTGTTTCTTTGGAACATGCAATTTCTCGGGATCGGCGAGCTCATCGGCAAAATGCATCAGCTCGAGAACGAGCGCGCCATCTTCCGGTTTTACACCGGCGAGATATTGGCGCGTTTTGATGACAACCTTGGCGACACCCACCTTGCCGCTGTCCTTTAGCGCATCGCGCAGGAGCGCATAAGCTTTATCGCCTCCTTTCTGAGGCTCTAAATAGTAAGGTTTATAAAAATACATTGGATCGATCTCTTCCTGATCAACGAAATCCTGGATATCGACTGTCTGTGTTGCTTCCAGATCAACCCGCTGAAAGTCCTCCTCCTTTAACACGACGTATTTCCCCTTCTCGTACTCGTAGCCTTTGACGATTTCGTTCCAGGGAACCTCCTTACCGTCCTTTTCGGCAACGCGCTTGTAATTCACCGGACTCAAATCGCCTTTGCGTAGCAGACGAAACTTGAGCTCTTCCCGCCGAGTCGCGGGATAGAGAGCGATCGGAATGTTAACCAGCCCAAAGCTGATGCTGCCTTTCCAAATTGCGCGTGCCATACGCAATTATTTCGCATGTCACGCCTGTAGCGGCGGTCTATGACCGCCGAAGGGCAAGTGCGTAAGTCGGGACTCACAGAGCGCCGCTACAGAAAAACTTCCCACGCGGCGAGAGCTAGGGGCTCCCTAAGCGGCTACTTCCAGCTCCTGGCGCGAAATGCCGCGCAGCTCGAAAAGGCGGATCAAAGTTTCTTCGATCAAATTGTTCGGACACGATGCGCCTGCAGTAATGCCAATGACGGCCGGTCCGTTGGGGAGCCAGAAGTGTGAAACCACTTCGCGTTTCTCATGCAAGTTGTAGTGCTTGATCTCTGTCGCCGAAACGAGTCGCGAGGCATTAAGCACGAAATAGGTGGGCAATTTTTCTTCGCCCATCTCGGCGAGATGAGACGTGTTCGAACTATTATAACCACCTACAACGAGCAGCAGATCCATCGGCACGTTGAGCAGTTCTCGCAACGCGTCCTGTCGCTCCTGCGTTGCGCCGCAGATAGTGTCGAAAAATCTAAAATTCTTCTCCGCAAGCTCGGGTCCGTCTCTATCGACGATTGCCCGTCGAACGCGCCTCTGTACTTCTTCGGTTTCGCCCCGCAGCATGGTGGTTTGATTTGCCACACCGACCGTTTTCAAATGCACGTCTGGGTCGAATCCCGGCGAATGGGCGCCTCTGAATTTCTCGAGGAACGCCTGCTTATCGCCGCCATGTCGGATGTAATCACATACGTAATCGGTGTCCGCGAGTGTTAGAACGACCAGGTAATGTCCGCTGCCATCACCGAGCGCGCGCGAACTGGTGGCTTTTGTTTCTTCGTGTTCAGCCTTGCCGTGAATGATGGAAGTCGCAGACTCGCTCGCATATTTGCGCACCCGTTTCCAGACGCTCATCACGTCTCCGCACGTGGTATCAACAATCTGGCAGCCACGATCTTTGATCTGTTGCTGGATCGATAATTCGGTTCCGAATGCCGGGACGATGACGACGTCATCGGGGCCGAGATCGGAAATATCGGCCTCCTTGTTTTTGCCAGTCAGGTTCTTTATTCCTAACGATGCGATCTGATGGTTGACCTCGGGGTTATGAATAATCTCCCCGACAATAAAAAGTTGGCGATCTTTGAAGACCTTGCGCGCTGCATATGCCAGATCGATCGCGCGCTCCACCCCGTAGCAAAATCCAAACTCTTTCGCCAGCCGCACCGTCGTATTGCCTACCGAGATCATTCCACCCGCGCGACGGACTCTATCGACGATATCGCTGCGGTAATGGGATTCCACCTGCTGCTGCACCGCAGCCATAACGTCGGGAGTGCGCAGGTTCACTTTCTCCCGCGCCGTTGTGCCGCTAGAAATAAGGTTCGTGCTCATAAAGGAAGTGGCGGAGGCTGCAGCCATTAATCTGGCCTAACAGGCCGCATTTTACAATCGAACGGTGGTAATAGATCGCGCGCTACAGCCTAAGCGGCTGTTGTAGCGGCGCCCTGTGAGGGCCGATTGGTCGGCTCGCTTTATTGAAGCAGCGGGCCGCTCGGTTTTTCGAACCCCGCGTCCGTAATCATTAATCGCGGATCGGGATCCGGTGTTTTGGAATCATCGACACGCTGCACCTTTGGCCCAAGGGTTTGGTCCTCGGGCTGTGAATTGGCGATATTCACCGGCGTGCCGATCCGCACCAGTGCGAAAAATTTCGGTGCCGCTTCACCTTTCAGCCGGATGCAGCCGTGCGTGCGCGGTGTGGGATGGACAAAGCCCTGGTGAAACCCGTAGGCCGGCGCGAACTCGCACCAGTATCCCATCGGGTAACCGACGTAACGACCCGGCCCGCCTCCGGTGGAAGGAACGACGCGATCGCCTTGCACGCTAAACCCGTACGACCCCGAACGCTTGTGCTCTTGTTTAGAGTAGATCTTGAAATTACCTTTCGGCGTCGGTTTCGCTGGAGTCCCCACAGAACACGCCACCGCCATCAGGCAACGGTCGCCTTCCATCACATAGATATTTTCCTTCGAGAGCGAGACCAGCACACGCACCTTCGACGGGTCATTTGGCCGGTACGCCGTGACATGGTAAGGCCCACCGGCCACCCGCCCCGTTTGACAGCCAGTTAGCAGCAGCAATGAACCGCCAGCACACAGCAAGAGTAATCGGAAGATATGTCGCATACTAGCATACTGGATAAGAGCGGGCCGCTTTTTGTCAACCCGCCTTCGCTCTCCTGCCGCGTGGCGATGAATCAGCCACGAAAGCAATGGAGAAATATCCGAATAATAAGGTCCTCTCGCGCGCTGTCGCGCAATCGAGGAGATTTTATCTCGACAAATTGCTGAGATTTTCTCCAAACTCACATCAGTGGATCTGACACGGGCCGAGGACCACTCCCCGGCCGGTTCTTCGCTCTTTTCAGAACCCCAAATCACTGAATCAGCCAGCGGGAGAAAGAGAAAGAACCTATTATGAATTCAACGATTCACCTCAAAACAATCATTCGATCACTTACCGTCATTGCCCTAGCGCTCCTCAGTCCGGCGATTGCCGCGCCAAAGGCGCAAGCGGTCAGTCCGCCGCCGGATGGAGGTTATCCCAACTTCACCACGGCGGAAGGGCAAAACGCGCTTTTACATCTTACCACTGGCGCTGCCAACACAGCAGTTGGGTGGTTTTCGCTCGATAGCGTCACGACTGGCAGCTTCAACACCGGTGTTGGCGCTGGAACGCTTGTGCTCAACACGGGGAACGACAATACGGCTACCGGCACTGCAGCCCTCTTGCTCAACACGGACGGCCACGACAACACGGCCAATGGAACAGCCACGCTTGTCCATAACTCGACCGGCAACAACAATACCGCTGTCGGTGCCTTTGCGCTGAATAACAATACCGAAGGTCAAGACAACACTGCTATCGGTACTGATGCGCTTTTAAGCAACACGACCAGCGAAGGCAATACAGCCGTGGGTGCCTTTGCACTGAATAGCAACATCGTCAGCGGCAATACGGCCGTTGGCTCCAGAGCGCTTTTAAACAACACGACTGGCGGCACGTTCGGTAATCAGGGAATTGATCTTGGCCCAAATGTGGCTGTCGGTCAGCAGGCGCTTGAGAGCAACACCGTTGCGAGCGCCAACACCGCTGTGGGTTATCAGGCGCTTCGAAGTTTTACTACCGGGCCTGTAGGCTCTGAAGCACTGGGTCTTTGCACCGCCGTCGGTTTTCAAGCCCTTGCTAATGCGACTGGCATTGCAAACAGCGCATTTGGCTATCAAGCGCTCGTAGCCGATACAGTCGGCGCTGCCAATACCGCCGTCGGTTTCTTCGCACTGACACGCAACAACACCGGGGACAGCAATACAGCCACCGGTTCGGGGGCGCTCTTTAGCAACACGACCGGTACCAACAACACTGCTAGTGGCGCAGACGCGCTTGATGACAACGAGACCGGCGACGCCAACACGGTTATCGGTGTTCGAGCCCTTGAGGCAAACACTACGGGGAATTTCAACACCGCGTTGGGAGAAAATGCCGGCATCAACGTCACCACGGCCGATAACGTCATCTGCATCGGTTTCAATGTGTTTGGCGCAAACGTAGGTGAAAGCTGCTACATAGGGAACATTTTCGGAAAAACATCTGCCGGCGGCAGCCAGGTTTTTGTTAACTCGGACAATAAGCTGGGTACAATCACTTCCTCAAAGCGCTTCAAGGAAGACATCAAGCCGATGGACAAAACCAGCGAAGCACTCTTTTCACTTAAACCGGTTGTCTTCCGCTACAAGAAGGAGATTGATCCAGCGGGCACATCGCAGCTGGGACTCGTGGCCGAGGACGTGGAAAAGGTGATTCCAGATCTTGTCGTGCGGGACAAGGAAGGAAAGCCCTACAGCGTGCGTTACGATCAGGTCAACGCGATGTTGCTGAACGAGTTTCTCAAGCAACACAAGACGTTCCTCGAAGAACAGCGCAAAGTCAGCCAACAGGAAGCGACCATCGGTGGATTGAAATCTATCACCGCAAACCAAGAAGCGACCATTGCGGAGTTAAAATCAACCATCAATCAGCAACAGACAGGAATGGAAGTTCTCAGCGCGCAGGTCAAAGAGCAGGCGTCGCAAATTCAGAAAGTGAGTGCGCAATTGGAAGCGAAGAAACCAGCGTCGAAGATGGTCTCGAGCAATTGACAAAAAAAATGGTGGGGTGATTCACCCGAACCAACCAGGCGATTGGGGTCAATCGCCCTACTAAAACAATAAGCGTGGCCGCTTCTTGTTACTGTATCGCGCCAGGCGATTTATGCGGTGAAGATTGTCAGGAACGCCACTTCGATTGCAAGCGCTTCGTGAATATTGCGATTCAAGTGATCGCGCAGCTCTTCGAGACACCGGATGCGCTTCAAGATTTCGGCTGTGCTGAATCGGCTCGCCAGGACAGCAGTTTCTTCTTTCGCGCGAGGCAGGCTGCGTTGCGTCACACCATTACTGGAACGCAAAACATCTGACCACCAGGCGAACAATGCTTCGATCAAGCCAGCGCGCCGTTGAAGGTAAAGACTTTCAGCGCAGGCTTTATAGTATTGTTCGCGGTCTTCCAGCCATGCACCATCAGTAGCATCCTTGTAGCGCGTCTGTTCCTCCTTTAATGCTTTGTCTGTTTCGCGCTTAACCTCTTCTCGAACAGAGCGGAGCAAACCCTGGAATTCCTGAGCCAATCGATAGGCAGACTGGATGGTCCAGCTTTGTTCATGGGACCCCTGTTGGAGTAAACTCAGCAGCTGCTTTTCTTCGTCGCTCGCCTGTAGCTGGCCTTCGTGCGTAAGGTGAATCGCAATGCATCGTGAAAGAATCGTATCCGGCAGGGCCTCCGGCAAGGCACTGAGCAAAAGTAGTAAGGAATCCTTCGGCGGTTCCTCCAATGTTTTGAGAAACGCGTTCGCCGCCTGAGGTTGAAGACGGTCGGCGTCGGAAACGATCGCTACTTTCCGGCGGCCGTTTGACGCCCGCATTTGCAGCGCATGCTCGAGATCGCGAATTTGCTCCGTAACAATGCGCCGTGATTTCGATTCCGGCCGAGCAACAAAAATTTCCCGGGCCCTGGCTGTGAACACATCGCCGGCAGCTGTGCCATTGACAAGACTGGCCAGGTCCGCGGCAAGCTGTTGTTTCCCGCTCCCTGGCGGCCCTGAAATCAGATAGGCATGCGCCAACCGGTTTTGTTCATGAGCGCGACGCAAATAGTCGAGCGCTATTGTCAGAGTGAAAGGCATCTCAAAATTGCTGATCGCTAATTGCTGACTGCTGGTTGCCGGTTAGCGCGGGAAAGCGCGAGCAAAGCACCTCCCAGATCTGCTTCTCGATTTCGTCCTCGTCGCGGGAGCCATCGATCAAGACAACTCTATTGGGCTCACGCGCGGCCAATTCGCGGTATCCTTCTCGAACGCGCTCGTAGAACTCTTCCGGCTCCTGCTCCATTCGATCTGGTCTACGGGGTTTCTGCATGCGCATCTTCGCGGTGGCCGCATCGATATCGAAAACAAAAGTCACATCTGGAATACAGTCGCCGACCGCAAACGCATTCAAACGCTGAACCATCTCACGATCCAATTTTCGCGCCGCGCCCTGATAAACAGTGGTGGAATCAAAGAATCGATCGGCAACCACGCACAATCCACGGTCGAGCGCCGGCTTTATGACCTCGCGTACAAGCTGGCTGCGACTCGCCTCAAAGAGGAGCAGCTCGGTTTCTGGGGTCATACCGGAATTGTGCGAAGCGAATTGCAAAAGCTCACGAATAGTTTCACCGATCGGCGTGCCGCCCGGTTCGCGGGTGACCAGATACCGCACGCCGGAACGCTCCAGGCGGCCGGCCAATCTCCGCATCTGCGTCGATTTCCCGCTACCCTCCGATCCTTCAACCGTGATGAATGGCAGCCGAGGCATGATGTCGATTGTGAAACAAGCACCTGCGATTGTCGAATGCACAGCACTAGTGCTGTAGAGTCCGCTGTCCGCAGCGGATTACCTTGTCGATTCACTGCACTAAAATAATGCGCTGAGGACAGCGCACACTACACCAGCAAACTCAATTTGCTGGGCACAATAGCGGTGGATTACGTTGGGCGATGAAAAATTTTTGGCTCGTGAAACAGGAACCGTCCTCGTATTCGTGGGCGGACTTTGTCGCCGAAGGCCAAACCAGTTGGACTGGCGTACGCAATTACACCGCCCGAAACAACCTGCGCAAGATGCAAAAGGGCGATGAAGTCCTTTTCTATCACAGTGGCGAGGACAAGGCCGTAGTGGGAATCGCGAAAGTAATACGGACCGCTTATCGAGATTCGACTGCGAAGGAAGGCGATTGGTCGACTGTTGATCTCGCCCCCATTAAACCGCTGCGCCGGGCGGTTATGCTTCGTGAAATCAAAAGTCATCCGCCACTGAAAGGGATAGCATTGGTGCGGCAATCGCGCTTGTCCGTTATGCCGTTAGCCGAATCGGAATTTCGCGAAATTGTGAAGATGGGCACGCAACTGGCGTCAGCCTAAGCGAAGCGCAGCGTGAGTCGAAGGGATTCCGTGCATATTTCTGGGCTATATCGCGGGATTCCTCGACCTTGGTCGGAATGACGTCATTGATTTGCCTTGTTCAAAGCTGGGTCGAGGCCGAAAATTCCCGAATGAGTACGATTGCGGCAACGGAGTTTCTTCCCCTCGTCGCAACTGGCGCTGCCACAAGGGATTTCATGGTCGTTTCTCTCCACGATGTCGCCCCTTCCACTCAGGAGATCACCAACATAATCATTTCAGAACTAGGTCGGCGCGGAGTGAAGGTTTGTTCTCTTCTGGTGATCCCCGATTATCATCATCAGGGGCTATTTACCGGAAACAAACAATTTGTGTCCTGGCTGCGCGGCTTGGAAGCGGACGGTCACGAAATCGCGATTCACGGGTATTTTCACGAACGCCCGTGCCGAGCCCAGGAGAGTTTCCGCGACAAGTTCCTCACGAGATTTTACACGCAACGGGAAGGTGAATTTTACGACCTGAACTATGATGAAGCGCTGTCTAGAATTACAGCGGCGCGAGATGAATTTCGCGCGAACAATCTCAAGCCGCGAGGTTTTGTGGCTCCGGCGTGGCTGCTTAGCAAGGAAGCTGAGCGCGCCGCGCGCGACGCAGGAATGGAATACACCACACGGTTACACAAGGTATCTGATCTCCGGGCGGGTGCTGAGTTTTCCTCGCGATCGATTGTTTACAGTGTTCGAAAAACCTGGCGACGCGGAATTAGCCGAATCTGCAACGCCACGCTCTTTCGATACCTGGAGGGAAAGCCACTCTTGCGTATTAGCATTCACCCATCCGATTATTTGTACCCGACGATTTGGCGGCAGGTCACGCATATGATCGAGAGGGCAATTGGGTCGCGGACAGCCACGACTTACCAGGATTGGATCGCGCAACAAAGATTGAGACGGGGAATGTAGATGTGAATAGGTGCGATCTTCATATTCATTCGCGCTACAGTGCGCGCTCGGAAGAATGGCTCTTCCGCCGTTTCGATTTCCCCGACAGCTATTCGGATCCGAAACAACTTTACGACAAATTGCTCGAGCGCGGAATGGACTACGTCACCATTACCGACCACGACACGATCGAAGGCTGTCTGCGAATCAGCGAGCTTCCCGGCACGTTTATCAGCGAACAAGTCACCACCTACTTCCCAAACGATCCGTGCAAGCTGCACATTCTGGTCTGGGGAATTTCAGAGAATCAGCATCGCGAGATCGAAGCGGTACGCGAAAATATTTTTGAGCTACAGCGTTACTTGCAGGCAGCGCAGATCGCGCATGCTGTTGCGCATCCCCTCTACAGTATCAATGGCAAGCTCGATTCGCGGCATCTTGAGTTGCTCATTCTTCTTTTCAAGCATTTCGAAGGCATTAACGGTTTGCGCGATGCGCTTCTGAGTGATCTGGCTCAGACGCTGCTCGACCAACTGACGCCGGAAAAAATCGACGAATTCGCAAGTCGCCATCATCTCGCGCCCACACACGCGGAGCCGTGGAAGAAGATCTTGGTTGGTGGCTCCGATGATCACGGCGGGCAATTTGCCGCCTCTGCCTTTACCGAAACCCCGTCGGCGAGATCTGTGGACAAATTTCTCGAGCACGTCCGAAACGGCAACTGCAGCGCGCACGGTCACGGCGGCACTCCGCTCGCCCTCTCCCACGGTTTTTACAACACGGTCGCCTGTTTCATTCAGGATCACTTCAATGAAAAGCTCGGGCCAGGCGCCGCGCTGCTGGAAAAAATGTTTTCGCGGTTCATGGAGGGTCGCGCCCCGACTGAATTCACTCTGAAGGAAAAAACGGAGTTCATTATGCAGGGCGTTTTGTCCGGAAAAATTTTCGACTTCGTCAAGCCCGCAAACGTGTCGCTGTGGAAAGAACTTTCGGGGTATTTCGCGAAGCCGGAGGTAAAAGCGAAACTCGCTGCGCAATTAGATGGAGTCCACGAACCAGAACGCCGCACATTTCTCATGGCGAACATGGTGGCGGAGCAACTCACGTTTCGTTTTTTCCAAAAATTCGTTCAACAGATTGGCAGCGGCAACATGGTCGAGAGCATGCAGGCGCTCAGCGCGATTGCGCCGATCCTGGTCATTCTTACGCCTTACATCTACGGATTTCACAGTCAGGCGCCCTCCCGAAAATGGCTGCGGACTATTTTCCTGGACTTGACCGGCGAAATTCCTGTCGCGTTGCAAAACGGCAAACGCGCCTGGTTCACGGATACCCTGGAAGACGTTAACGGAGTTGCTACGACCATCCGCAAGATGACCGCAGCTGGCGCTGAAGCCGAAAAAGAACTGGTGGTGGTGGTCTCCAGCAGCGAATTGCACGTCGATGACATTCCGATCAAGAATTTCCCGCCAATTGGCGAATTTGAATTGCCCGAGTATGAACTCCAAAAGCTGAGTTTCCCGCCGATTCTCCAGATGCTCGATTACGTTCAGCGGGAAAAATTTACCGAGATCATCATCAGCACGCCCGGACCTGTGGGGCTCACCGCCCTCCTTGCAGCCAAAATGCTCAATCTGCAAACCAGCGGCATTTATCATACCGATTTCCCCCAGTACGTCCGGATTCTCACCGAAGACAGCTTCTTGGAAAGCGTTGCATGGCGTTACATGCATTGGTTCTATGGTCAGCTCGACACTGTTTTCGTTAACTCCGAAGAATATCGTCAAAGCTGGATCAAGCGTGGCTTCGATCCGGCGAAACTGAAAATTCTTCCACGCGGCCTCGATATCGAGCTTTTTACGCCAGCGCGACGCGAGCCGGCGTTCTGGGAAAAATTTACTGCCGCCAACGGCCAAATCCGTCTGCTTTATGTCGGTCGGCTATCCCGGGAGAAAGATCTCGATGTTTTGGCAAACGCTTATCGCCGATTGCGCAATGACGGCGTGCCAGTGCAGCTTTTCGTTGTCGGTCACGGACCGTATTCCGAAAAGCTCGCGCAATCGCTGCCGGGGGCGGTTTTCACCGGCTATCTTACAGGAAAGGAATTGGCGACCGCGTACGCCTCAGCTGATATTTTTGTGTTCCCCAGCACCACCGACACATTCGGTAATGTCATTCTGGAAGCGCAGGCGTGCGGCGTGCCGGTGATCGTTTCCGATTCCGGAGGACCCAAGGAATTGGTGGAAGACAGAACCAACGGTTTGATCACTCGATCGCGCGATGTGGATGATTTCACTCGAGCTATTCGTTCACTGGCTGCGGACCCTGCATTGCGAGAACGCATGGGCGCGGCAGCCAGAAAAAGCGTCGTTGATCGAAGCTGGCCAAACGCGTTCCGGAAATTCTGGGCCGCGACCGATGTCTAGATGTTCCTTAAATAACGGCGCGCGAAACCAACGCCTTCACAGTTTCTTATAAGGCTGCCTTCCGCGGAACTGAAATTTATTTCTCGGATTCTTCTCGCCTCTTCAGCGCGTCACAAGCAATCATACACACATGATGAAACCCAAACTCTTTGCAATCGCCGCACTACCCTTTTCTCTTGCTGTCATTTGTTTCGCGCAGCCAAACGCCTCAAACGCGAAAGGCAGCAACGCGCCTTACACCGAGGGACCAGTTTGGACTCTGACAATGATAAAAACCAAAACCGGTCTGGCCGATGAATACCTCAAACAAATCACCGGAACAGTGAAGCCTGTCTACGACGAGGAGAAAAAACAAAAAATCATCCTCGATTACAAAATTCTGAATGGCGAGGCATCCGGCCCGCAAGATTTCAATATTCTAATCCTGGTTGAATACCCTAACTGGGCGGCGCTTGATAATCTGCGGGACAAGATGGATCCCATCGTTGAGAAAGTTATGGGCACCGAGGACCAACGTCGCGAGACCGCGGTAAAACGGCTCGACATCCGCGAAATTCTCGGCACAAAAACCATGCGCGAGATTACGCTTAAGTAATCCAGGCGGTTCTTTGGTTTAGCGTTTCTTACCGGCCACGACCGCCATGGCCCATACCGCCCATCCCATGCATGCTATGGAACCCTGCCGATCTGAAGCTCGAGCCGTGACTGATATCTCGTGTTGTAGTCATTTTATTACCGTGTCACGGCGTGTGTTATTAGCGCTTTTCCCATGAACGCTGCTGCTTCTGGCGTGTAACGTTCGCGTGTTCTTCGCATGCGACGCTGCCTGGTTTGAGCGATTCGCGTTACTTACAAGCCTGCCGAGATTTAGGCCGTTATCGTGCGCAATTTTTCCCCAGCCTTGCCCTGACTGGTGCAGTGCGACAACGTCGTCAAAGCTCTGGCCAGTGGCGTTAGCCAATAAGTGCGCCTTTTCTATTCCACCCCAGCCAAGTCCGGTCGATGCTCTCTCAGCCTGCAGCGTTGCGACGGGAACTCCGGTTGCAGCCGAGATTCTGTCCAGGTTCGCTCCGCCAGAAGCAACAGTACCAACTAGTAGAATAACCGCTACAGTTAGGTTTTTCATACCTCCTTACCCTCCTTCGAATAGAGATTTCGATTTTCCCAGCGCCGCCGGTTCCCACCCCTGGGAAAATTTGGATTTGGCTGGGAGTGAGCCGAAAGCCCGTCCGACTATAAATTTCTGTCTATTCGCCGCCGCCTGCGTGCATCATGGCCTGGCCGTATAGCTTCCAAAAATAATGCACTGATACGGCCAGACCGATCATGATAACGATCGGGCGGACAACGGGCCGGTTTGCGCAATGCGACACCATTCCCCCAATGTAGCCGCCAACCAAACCGCCGATCGCCATTGGCGCGCCGTACTTCCAATTCACATTGCCTTCAACGAGGTGTCTCGACTTCGCTCGACATGAGGCATTCGGCCTACATCCACGGCAACGCATCGAGATCTACATTGCCGCCGGTAAGAATGACGCCGACGCGCTGCCCAGCGACTTCGACCTTCCCTTCCTGAATCGCAGCGAACGGAACAGCTGCTGATGGCTCAACAACAATTTTCATGGTTTCCCAAATCGTGCGCATGGCGGAGATAATTGCGTCCTCGCTTACATTCACAATGTCGTCTACATGACGCTTAATGATCTCAAAGTTTGGTTCACCGACATTTGTCCGCAGTCCGTCGGCGATGGTGAATTTCTTTTTCGTGTGAATCACACGGCCAGCGCGAAACGATTGTACCGCGTCGTCTGCATTTGCCGGTTCACCCGCAATCACTTTGATCTTCGGTCGCATCGATTTTGCTGCGACGGCTGTCCCGGCAAGTAAGCCTCCGCCGCCGATCGGACACATTACGAGATCGAGGTCGGGAACGTCTTCGAGCAATTCCACCGCCGCGGTCCCCTGCCCTGCTATCACGTCTGGATTTTCGAAAGAATGAATCAGTGTGGCGCCTGTCTTGGTCATCACATCGGCACACACGGCGCCGCGCGCTTCTTCCGTTGGCTCGCAAAATACAACCCGTGCTCCATAGCTTTCCACGGCACGAATTTTCACCTTCGTCGAGTTCGACGGCATGATGATGTGCGCGGGAATGCCGCGAAGTTTCGCCGCTCGCGCCACAGCAGCCCCATGGTTCCCCGACGAATGCGTCGCCACGCCATGCTGCGCTGTCGCATCGTCCAGCGAAAAAACCGCATTGGTCGCGCCACGCGCTTTGAACGCGCCAATCTTCTGGAAGTTCTCGGATTTAAAAAAGAGCGACCCGCCGCTAGCCTCGTCCAGGCGCGAGCTCGTCAAAACAATAGTACGATGAACAAAGCGTCGAATCCGCTCGTGTGCAGAAAGGATAGCCGGGAGATCAGTCTCTACGTTGACCATCCGAAAAAAGCGTCGATGACACCGAATGTGTCAACAAATCCGTGAGTGAAGATGCAGGCCCAAAGGTTGCGGCCCGCCAGCATGTAGGCCGCTCCGAAGATTAGGCCGGCAATTCCAGAATCTATTATTCCTGATGGACCTTTATAATAATGGCCGTAGCCAAACAAAACTGACACGAGTACAATCCCAAGCCAGTAAGCCATTGTCGATCTTCTTCCGATATCAGCAGCACGCGTAAGGAGATATCCTCGATACGAGATTTCTTCGCCGAACGCGGCAAACGTCCAGACCAATAACAAAGCAATCAGCGCAATTTTCGCGTTGCCGGTGATTTCATTCGCTAACGCGGGCGCAGTCGGCGCCGGCCAGAAAAATCCAGTAATCGGTTCGATCACGAATTGGCCAAGAAGGATGCGCATACTCGCCGCTGCCAGGGCGATTAGAAAGATTCGGCGCCATGACGCCGGCCGCGTGAATCCCATTGCAGACCATCCGCCATTGCGCAGTCGCACCGACAGCAGTCCCAGCACACTCAGGACGATCACTTCGTTCGGCACAATGCGAAAAACATTATGACCGATGACAATGAACGCGCCGAACAGCAGCTCGAACGCACTGAGCGCTCGTGAAACAGCTGGGTTAGTAGAAGGATATGGAGTTTCTGTTTTGCGTGCCATTGTGCAGATGCCCGAGTAATTTGTTTTTCACTCAGATGTGGGTGCGCTCGAAATGGATTCGAGAATTTGGAAACTCAATGGCCCTTTAGGGGGCAGTGGGACTGTGGATATGTTCAGGGCGCGGCCCGAGGCCGATGAAACGCGCTGGGATTTGGCGCAGAATTGGAAACCATTTTAGCAAACGGATCACCAATGGAAGCGAACTGTTCTTCTCACTCGAGGTTCGACCAGTAACGACGCGACGATGAATAAAGATCTGCATTCCCTGGATCAGCCGAGTTGGCCACTCGCGGCGCGCCTGCACTTGTCGCAAATCATCAACGTGAACCGGACCGCGCTGGAGCTTTTCTGCGAGCAGGTTCGCCGTGGCAACGGCGTCCTGAATAGCAAGATTAATTCCAACACCCCCCGCCGGTGACATGGCGTGCGCAGAATCGCCTATGCAAAGTAATCCTTCGCAGCACCAATCACGCAGACGATTCACTTGCACAGTGAGCAATTTAATCTTCGACCAGTCGTCCAGTTCGGTTACGCGGTCGCGTAAAAAACCCGCAAAGCTGACGATTTCATTTTGAAATTGCCTCAGACCGCGGTCCTTGATCTCATCGAACTGACCTTTGGGAATCACGAAACCGGCCTGCCAGTAATCGTCACGGTCGAGCAGCACGAGTAGCTTCCCATGTTGAAAAAAGCCGAACGTCTGTTTCGGATCACCCTGTTGCTTGGAGATTCGCATCCAAAGAACATCAATCGGTACGCCGAACTCTCGTTGCTTGAGACCGACACGAGTGTGAACAGTCGAATGTCGCCCGTCAGCGCCGATTACAAGATCCGCGTGCACCTCGAGTTCACCTCGCGGCGTCTTTGCGCGCACGCCAATGACACGCGACCCCTCCATTAATAAATCCACGACCTCGGTTTCCATAAACAATTGGAATGTCGGAAAACGTTTCGCGTGACCTGAAAGGAAATTCAGGAAATCCCATTGCGGCATGAACGCGATGAATTTGCAATGCGTGGGAAGTTTCGTGAAATCAGCAGCCGGCACGACCTGACCATTAACAACGGCGCGCAATTCGCTCAGTTCCTGGTGCGGTTCTTTCAAGAATTCGTCGAGCAACCCTAGCTCGTACATTAACTCGAGCGTTGAAGGATGAATCGTGTCACCTCGGAAATCACGGTTGAAATCGGCGTGTTTCTCCAGGACCGCTACCTGCACGCCAGCTCGCGCAAGCAAGTAACCAGCCATCATGCCTGCTGGTCCGCCCCCTGCGATCACGCAGCGTGTTTGTAATTTTTCAACCACCGATTGCACGAATAGCACGGATGAGGATTCGTAACCACCAATGCAAACGAATCGACACCCATTTGGTTCCTCCAATTAGTGTGCATTAGTGTTCATTCGTGGTTAACCAGCCGCTTTTTCTCAACGAGGAACAAGTGCGCCAGCATTTGCAGATGGCCACCTTGATTTCAGCAATGGAGAAAGCGTTAATCGATTTCTCCGTCGGCAAAGTGACTCAACCGGTGCGGTCAGTCATTCCGGTGGATCCTCCCGGCGGATTTTTGGGTTTGATGCCGGCGCTGGCGCCGGATGGACTCGGGTTAAAGGCAGTGACGTTTTACCCATCCAACACGGAGCTCGGGATCCCGACGCATATGGCGACGATTTTTCTTGTCGATCCGCAGACTGGCACGCCGCTCGCAATCATGGATGGCCGCTTGATTACCGAGATGAGAACAGCAGCAGTCTCAGCTGCCGCGACGAAACTCCTCGCTTCGCCCGACGCGAAAATTCTCGCAATTCTGGGCAGCGGCGTGCAGGCGCATAGTCACGTAGAAGCGTTGCGGCTCGTTAGGCAACTGGAGGAAATTCGTGTCTGGAGTCCGACCCGCGAACATGCTCAGCAGTTCGCAAAAGAAATTGGCGGAACAGCGGTCTCTGCTGAAGAAGCAGTGCGCGGCGCAGATGTTGTAGTCACAGCGACCAGTTCGAAAACGCCGGTGTTACGAGGGTCCTGGCTGCAGCCCGGTTGTCATGTGAACGCCATCGGCGCCTGTCGCCCGGACTGGCGCGAGCTCGATGACGATGCAATGCGAAAGAGCGTAGTTTTTGTCGATTCGCGCGAAGGCGCCATGAAAGAGTCCGGCGACGTGATCCTTTCCGGCGCAAAAATTTATGCCGAGTTAGGCGAAGCATTGGCCGGCAAAGTTCCCGCGCGTGCCAATGAAACAACCATCTTTAAGTCGTTAGGCATGGCGGTGGAAGACATTGCAGCGGCAATGCTCGTGTATCGATCGGTGGCTGCCACCTTATAAGCTACGTCGGCTTCGGCGAAAATTAAACTCGCTGCTTGCAAACTATTTGTTAGGTCCGATCTGCTCCGGACCTGAGAGAAGCTGCTGGAAATCCGGACGGTTACGGATGGGATCCCAGACCGGGTCAATCTTCAAACGAGCTATGGAAGATACCTGTCCCGCCGGGATGGAGAGCAAACGCCGGAGTCTTTTCACTGCTTCGTCAGGAGCGCCCGCACGCGCCTCGATTTGCGCGAGCCCGTTCTGGAAATTTGGACCGGCCAGAGCATCCTTTTCGATGGAGATTGTATCCGCCGCCTGTCTGGAAAGGCGCAGCGCATCGGCATTGCGCCCGAGGGCCAGGTAAACCCAGGACAGCTCCGTCATCACGAAAGTGTCATCTGGTCGCTCTCTGAGGCTGGCCTCGAGTAACGGCAGCGCTTCTTCTCCCATTGATTTGGCTGCCTCGGGCTCTCCTGCCAGCAGGCGAA
>JBKPLD010000014.1:0-5908 GCA_046731415.1 Verrucomicrobiota bacterium | reverse complement strand
ACATTTACCCGTCGTCCAGCACGGTCGAAGCGCACGCTTCCATCGATCAGCGCGAAAATCGTGTAGTCACGACCGAGCCCAACGTTTTTTCCAGGCTGAAATTTTGTTCCGCGCTGACGCACGATGATATTACCGGCAACGACTCTTTCGCTGCCGAATTTTTTTACGCCCAGCCGTTTGCTGACGCTGTCGCGGCCATTCTTAACGCTGCCTTGTCCTTTTTTGTGAGCCATCGAAAAAAGTCGTTAGTTGAAAGCTAATAGTTGCTACTCTGCCCCTCGTTTTATTCCTCGGTTTTCCGGGATTTTTTCGCTCCTACACTGATGCTCTTGATCTTCACGCGCGTCAATTTGCGGCGGTGCCCAACCGTGCGGTGGTAGCCTTTGCGCCGCTTGTACTTGAACGCGATGACTTTTTTATCCTTACGTTGTTCCAAGACTTCGGCAGTGACTTTCGCCCCGGATATCAGCGGACTCCCTTGAGTCACGTCTTTTCCGTCGGCAAACATCAACACCTCGCCAAAGGTCGCGGTCTTGCCCGGATCCACGTCGAGAAGATCGACATCGATCGTATCGCCTTCCGCGATGCGAAACTGTCTGCCGCCAGTCTTAATAATTGCGTAAGCCATAAAGTATCTACGGGGGAAAAGCCGCCCAAAGTTCCACAGTTGGGCCGGTTTGACAAGCGGAAAGCTTGCTTGCTACGTGACGCCGGACTGGCGAGCTACACTCGCTACAGGGTCGCCTCTCCCCTTCGTAAGGGAGAGGAGGGAGGTGAACGTTGATTCGCGGAAGCGACGTACACGCAGCTCCAACTCTTCACCTCAATCCTCTCTCCTTTCCAAAGGGAAGAGGCGGATCATCACCCGCAAGTAATTAAGCGGCTGCTTCGCCACTCGCGTCCACAAGTTCCCTGTATAACTCTTCGTAACGCCGCGCAGAAGCGTCCCAGGAAAAATTGCGCGCCATCGCCCGTTTCATCAACCTGCTCCAGAGCTGCCGGTTGCGGAAGGTTTGCCGCGCGCGTTTTATCGCGTCCCAAAACGCTTCGCTTGAATATTCGTAGCAGAGGAACCCGTAACCACTATCTGAGGTCGCATCGTAGTCCTCAATGATTTCGTGAATTCCGCCTGTCGCGCGCGCAACGGGGAGCGCACCGTACTTCAGGTTATAAATCGCACTCAAACCCGCTGGCTCGAACTGTGATGGTATCAGGCTGATGTCGATCCCTGCCTCGATCAAGTGCGCCAGTTTCGCGTCAAAATCTTTTTGATAGGCGAACTTCGTCGGGAATTTTCTGGCTGCGATCGCGAGCGCAGTTTCGTACGCGGGATCGCCTTCACCGAGGATGATCAAGCGCACGTCATCCCACAAAAGTCTATCGAGGAGCGGCACCAAAATTTCGAAACCTTTTTCGTGAATGACGCGAGTGATCATGCCGAAGACCGGACCCCGCGGCGCGGGGGCAAGTTTCATCTCCTTTAACAACGCATCACGACAAACCTGTTTTCCGCGAAGCTTTTTCTCGTCGTAGCGTGCCGGTAGCAAATTATCCGAGGCCGGATTCCAGAGCTTGTAATCTGCGCCATCTAAAATAGCGCCTAGGCGATGCGCATTTTCGCGTAGTACACCTTCGAGACCGCACCCACCGGATCGAGTCAGAATTTCGCGCCGATAATGTTCGCTTACGGTTGTGATCCTATCGGCATACAGAATTCCCCCTTTCAGAAAATTCAGCCGTCCAAAGAACTCGACTCCACGCAGGCTGAAAAACCGCTCTGGCAGATTCGTAAGTGCGAAATCGAGTCCCCAAAAACTGCCTTGGTCAGCGACATGATGAATGGTCAACACGGTCTTGAACGGCAGCCCCTGCGCGTGCACGAACACCGGCACTAACGACGCAGCCCAGTCGTGCACGTGCAGGATCTGTACTTGCGGCGTCAACCGGCGAGACAGCTCCAGTGCAGCCTTGCAAAAGAAGATAAATCGCGAGGCGTTATCCTCATACGGCTTGCCTCGCTCGCCGTAAATTCCCTCACGATCAAAAAATTCATCGCAGCGAACCAGGTACAACTGTACACCGCTGGCACTTCGTCCTTCGAGATAACGGGCAGAGTAAACTTTGTCGCCAAGCTGTACATCGACCACGATCCCAGTGTCCTTTTCCTTGAACGCTCGGTTATTTCGAATCTCCCGGTAGAATGGAAGAAGTACACAAACTTTATGTCCCCCGGAACGCAGTGCAGCAGGCAGCCCATCCATAACATCGATAACCGCTCCCGTCCGCTGAAGCGGCGGTCCTTCCGCGCTAATCATGAGAATTCTCATTCTGCGATCTCCCTGTTCATCAGTGGTTGTTGCCTGACGAGTACTCATGTTTCACCCACTCGAGCGCCTCCTCCCGGGTGCGCAAACTTCCCTCGAGCTGTCGTGTCTCAATCGCTTCGAGAATCTCGCTGAATTTGGGGCCCGGCTTGAGACCGAGGGCGATCAAGTCGTCTCCTCGTACGAGTGGCGGCGGAATGATTGGTTCGTTAGCGAATTCCTCGCGCTTACGGACAAGAAATTCGTAGTTGTCGAGCATTCGATGGCTGCCCTCGCAATCGACCCGGTGCAGCTCAAGCTCCGCATCAAAGGTCGGCCGGGCCATGAAACGCTTTAATCTTGCCACTCGCATCTTCGGCGCGTCTTTGAAAACCATGTGCTGACGCACCATTTCGACTGTGGCCTCGATTTCGGCGCCTGAAAATCGCAAGCGCCTCATGATTTCCTCCGTCATCTCCGCGCCTAGCCGATCATGCCCGCTAAAGCGAATTCGCCCCGTTTCATCAACAGTTGCGGTACGCGGTTTGGCCACATCATGGAACAACACGGCGAAAACGAGGGGCACAGATACATTGTCCGGTAGAAGATCCAGCATTAATCGTGTGTGCTTGAAGACGTCACCTTCGGGATGAAATTGCTCGGGTTGTTCGCAACCCTTCATCGCCTCGATCTCAGGGAGAATGGCACGCATTAGTCCGCTGACATCGAGCAAGTCCCAGCCTCGCCCGCGGTTCCGTGACAGAAAAATCCGCACAAGTTCATCACGAATCCGTTCCGCGCTGATGTCATGGATCGAGGAAGCATTGGCTACCAAAGCCTCCCAGGTTTTTGCATCGATCTCGTAGTCGAGCACCGTCGCAAACCGCGCGGCACGCAGCATTCGTAACCGATCCTCCGCGAAACGCTGCGCAGGGTCGCCAATAGCGCGCACTAATTTCGAAGCGATATCCGCGCGGCCACCGACGAAATCGATCACTCTTTCCGCAACCGGATCATAAAACATTCCGTTGATCGTGAAATCCCGGCGTCGGGCATCCTCTTCAGGCGATGAAAAGTGAACTGCACTTGGATGTCGTCCGTCGATGTAGGCCTCGTCGGACCGAAATGTTGCCACCTCAAATTGGAAATCGTTTTCCAGTACGATGATCACGCCAAAATGCGCGCCGACCGCATAGGTTCGTGGAAAAAGTTTCTGCACCGCTTCCGGGCGTGCGTCGGTGGCGATGTCGTAGTCCTTTGGCGGTAAGCCGCGCACCACGTCGCGCACGCAACCGCCGGCGAAGTACGCGACGTGCCCCTCCTCACGCAAGCGCGCAGCGATCTTGCGTGCTGCTTTTTCCATCGGGGACGGGTTCATTCGGTCACTGTAGCCGCTTGGTCACGTGAAGCGCAACGCATCACCGAGCGCGACATTCTACTGGGCGCTCTTTTGCTTCCAAAACGAATGAATAATAAACAACACCACCGCAACAGAGATACAGGAGTCGGCAACGTTAAAAGCCGGCCAGGGATGGGCATAGGGAACGTGCAAATCGAAAAGAAGAAAATCGATCACATGCCCGTAAAGGAAGCGATCGGTAAGGTTTCCCACGATCCCCGCGAGAAGAAGTGCCAGCGAAAGATCACGCCAACGATCAGGTGTTCGCGCTCGCAATAGAAGTCCCAAAACAACCACAAGCGCAACGCAGGAAATGGCAATGAAAAAGGTGTTGTTGCCACTGAAAGATCCAAACGCTGCGCCGGTATTGGTCACATTAACCAAGCTGAAAAAGTCGGCGATCAGGATACGTGGCTCATCAGGACTAACGAACCGCAGGACCATCTGCTTGGTCAGCTGATCTAGTGCGTAGAGCGGAAGCGAGAGGAAAAGAATGAATTTCATTTGGACAATTTGTCATTCCAAGCGAAGCGAAATCGAGGAACCCCGTGGCAGTGTCGAGGGTGCCTTCAACGGGAGGTCTCGACTTCGCTCGACATAACCTCTAACGCGCGCTGACCACGCTCACGCACCGATCACATAAGTCGGGGTATTCTTTGCTTGTCCCGACAGCTGGACGGTGACGCCAGCAACGGGCGCATTTCTTGTAGGCTGTTTTAGTGACGGACGCGCTCACTTCGTCCGCTTGGTGGATGGTCAAATCACTCAGGATGAAAAATTCCTCAAGCTCTTCCTTGCTGATTTTTGTCGTGACATAGGAGCTTGATTGTAAAACAACCGCTGCCTCGAGAGCATTTCCAATCAGCTTTTCTTGACGCGCTCGCTCAATTGTTTGACCGATTACGCCGCGTAATTTCAAAAGCTCGGCAACCTGATTGCCCGGCGCGCCCGGCGGTCGCGCCCTACCCTGCTGATGTTCGGCTTCGGGAAATTCCTGGAGATGGACTGAGCCGCCAACGGCGGAATGTCGCCACGACTCCTCTGCCGTAAATGCGAGGATCGGCGCGAGCAACCGGCACAAGGCACGGAAGATTTCATGCATGACCCTTTGTGTGGCGCGACGCCTAGGCGAATCCGCCGCGTCGCAATACATCCGGTCCTTGGTGATATCGATATAGAGGCTGCTCAGATCGACGGCGCAAAACTGGTTCAGTGCGTGATAAACCTTATGGAACTCGAACGCTTCGTATGCCGACCGGCACTCGGCTATCACGTCGTTCACACGCTCCAAAATCCAGCGATCAATTAACGTCATTCCGAGCGAAGTCGAGGAATCCCGTCGCGTTACCCGTAAGGTTTCATCACGGGATCCCTCGACTCCGCTTCGCTCCGCTCGGGATGACAAATCACCTGCCGGAAAATCATAAAGATTTCCGAGCAGGATGCGCAGCGTGTTCCGAATCCGGCGATAGGTGTCGCCGAGGCGCGTAAACATTTCCTCGGAAAATGGGACGTCAGCAGTGTAATCGATGCTGCTCGCCCACAGTCGAACGAGGTCGGCGCCATGTTCGTTTACAAAATGGCCGGCATCCACCGGCTTCTCGTAAGCGCTGGATTTGGAAATCTTCTTTCCGTCGAGGTCGACAACGAAACCGTGCGTCACGCAAGTTTTGTACGGTGCGCGATTATTCAGCGCAACGCTCGTCATCAGCGACGATTGAAACCAGCCGCGATGCTGGTCTGTTGCTTCGAGATACATGTCGGCCGGATCCCGCAGCTCGGGATGCAGCGCGCAGACCGCCTTGTGCGAAACGCCGCTGTCGATCCAAACATCGATCGTATCGTTGCGTTTCGTTGTACCGGACGGAAGGCCAAGCCTTTTTGCAAGATCGACATCGCTTAACTCAAACCAAATGTTTGAGCCTCGCTCGGCAACAAGATCGGCCAGTTTCCGAATGACTTTTGCGTCGAGAATTGCTTTTCCATCCTTCGAATAGAAAACGGGGAGCGGCACCCCCCAGCTTCGTTGGCGCGAAATCACCCAGTCAGGCCGAGATTCAACCGTGGCCGCGATGCGATTTTCGCCCCACGCGGGAATCCATTTCACTTCATTGTGAATGGCATTGAGAGCTTTCCCGCGCAGCTCATCGATCCGAATGAAGAACTGCTCAACATTGCGGAAGATGATCGGCGTTTTTGAACGCCA
>JBKPLD010000013.1:0-7574 GCA_046731415.1 Verrucomicrobiota bacterium | reverse complement strand
CTTATTGGCGCGAACAACATTCCAAACAACCGTACGCGAAGAATTATTCTTACGAGCAATTCGAGCACGCGTATCGGACCGGTTATAGTTCGTTTCTGAAATATCCCGGGAAGAAGTTCGACGAAGTTGAAGAGTCCGTCGCGGCCGATTACGACACCGAGAAACCCGGGTCAGCATTGCCGTATGACACGGTGCGCCCCGCAATAAGTTCGGTCTGGGACAGAATGGCCGGTGTTATCGGCCCGCGAGATCCCGACCGCGGAGTGCGCGGTTCAATTTGAGCGGCAAGTAAGAAGATCGCAGGAAAAATTGAGAAGAATAAGCCGCTCGATCAGCGTTTTCGCGGAGCGATCCGGTGACGCAATTGCAGGAAAGGGCGCTCAACGGTAAAAAAGAGAATTGTTGCGGCGACGTAAACGCAGAGTTCGACGCAGATAAGAGCTGGGCCTGAGGTGAGCGCGATGTTGTGTCTCGCGCAAAATTGCTCCCCGAAGCGGATGACGACTTTCTGAATCAAGTAAGCGCTATAGGCGATGCTGGCGACGAAGGCCGCGCCAGGAATCGCAACCCGACGGAAAAACAATCGCGGACTGACTGCGCAAATCAGAAGCGCTGCCATGCCAAGCGCAATGAGCGGGAATTGCCAGGTGCACGCAGTGATGGTGAGATAATTGCCCTCGCCCAACCACAAGCCGAAAACAATCAGCACGAGCGCCGGGACCCATAGCCAAACCGCGGTCTCCATCAATCGTTGCCACCACTCGGGCCGGAATTTTTCAATTGCCCCCAAAGCAACGCCGAACACCAGCGGATCCAGCCGGGTCCAAGTGGGATAATAAATCCATGCCTGGAAACCGCGAAATGAAACGCCGCCATCAACTGATGAATTTTGTGCAGCCAGAAAAGCGCGTAGGACGATGCCACTGACTACGAGCAGGCACGGAACGAGGACCGCAGCACGGGGACGACGACAGAGAAAGAGCAACAGAAACGGCAGCGCGAGATAAAATTGATCTTCGACCGCAAGCGACCAGGCGTGCGAGAACGCCGTGCCGCCATGGAGACCAATGTTTTGAACAGAGAGAAGAAATTTCCAAAGCGGCTGCGACATTTCGGAATACTCGCGCCACGATGGCAACAGAAAGTAAATCGCGAGTACCACCAAATAAGCCGGCATGATCCGTAAAGCGCGCCGAGCAAAGAAACGACCAAGGTTCATGCGTCGATCGCGCGTGAGCGGCGCCAGTAATTGACCGCCAATCAGGTAGCCGCTGAGGACAAAGAAAAGATCGACTCCGATCCAACCGAATCGATCGACACGACCGGGCAGTTTGAATCCGAAAAGCGCGGCGTGGTAAATGACGACCACGATGATGGCCAGTGCTCGGAGAAGATCGAGACCCGGTTGGCGTTCGCGACTGGTAAAGCGCGGGTCAACTCCCAGCTCTCCACGGCGAGTCTTCGACCGGATGGGCATTAGCGTTTTGGAGTCGTTAGATCGACGGATCACTAATCATAGTTCGCGAATTCTGGCCAAATCTTTCGATTAATTATTTGCGCCAGTGGCGGAGCAAGCGATGACGCGGAGTAGCCGTGGCATGTTCAGCGGTCGTTGCGATGAGTTGTCGGCGACGCAAGTGGACGAGCGCAATTTGGACTGCGCTCTTTGACAGGCCCGTTACATCTGCGATCGCCCGGATACTTGCGGCGACCGGTCTCCATTTCTTCCGTGCACTCTGGCTGTAGAGATGCAAATAAACCAGATAAGCGGCTGGCTTCTGATCATGCCCAATCAGATCGCGCATCAGAACGTCGAGAACGTAATCGTCGACGGCGATGGTTTCGCGAAATCTGGGCATGACGCCTTGCAGAGCGAGGCGGCTACAGCATACGCTATACCTTTAAAGGGACAGCACTTTGTTACCAAGCACGCGGCTCGCGTGTGGACGCGAATATGGCGTCGACATTAGGTTCGGCGCATCATGATCAAGCAAATCAAATTCGTTAGCATCCCGGTCGCTGACCAGAATCGCGCCCTGGATTTTTACACCGACAAACTTGGATTTACGATCATCACCGATCAGCCGTTCGACGAGAAGCAGCGATGGATCGAGCCGCGAATCCCCAAAGCGGAGACACGAGTCGTGTTGTTTACGGCCGAAGGCGACGAAAAGCGAATCGGCTCATTCATGAACATGTCGTACATGTGCGACGACATCGACAAAACGTATGCCGAGCTGAAGAAGCGGGGCGTGGAATTTGAAGGTCCGCCGCAAAAGCAACCCTGAGGCACCTACGCGATGTTCAAGGACAGCGAAGGTAATCGGTTTGTTGTTTCATCGGAATGAAAAGCTGATGGGTGTGCCAGATCGGCGGTCACAGACCGCTGCTACAGAAACGCTGAAGTCACGTGAAATGCAAAAGAGTCACGACATTGCTGTCGTGACTCGCATGAACGAGATCGGACTGAGTTACTTCTTGCCGGCGCGCGTATAGTTAATTTCCATTGTCTTCACTTCCTGGCCGCCGCGGTTCTCGTACCACTCCAGGGTGTGATGGTTGTTGTCGGTTACCTTGATGACTTCACGGATCTGTTGCTTCATACCGGGAACGGCTTCGAACTCGCTGGTGTAGGTGAACGTTTTAGTCGTGGGATCATAAGTTCCTTCGGAGAACATGATGCCAGTGCCCATGTTATCGATCCATGAGCCGACGAATTTCTTCTTCACATTGTCGTAGCCGTCGATTCCATGTCCCACGAAGGTCATCTCCTTTTTCTTACCGTCGGGGCCCGGCATCTCCATCTTACCAGTCACGTCTAGCGTAGAGAAACGGCCATTCATGATTGATTTCCTGACTGCAGTTCCCTTCGATTCCTCTGGCTTTGCGTTCGGGTCGGGATTCATCCAGAACTTGATGGTGTACGTCCAATTGCCGTCGAGATCGGCAAGAAGCTTGTGATTTTCGTTTAATTTCGACAGCTCCATCATCTGCTTCATCATCTCCTGCGGATTTGGCTGGCCGCTAGGCGCTGCAGCAGAGCCTGTGGCAGCGGCAGGGGATTCGGCCGGACTTTGCGCGAATGAGGGAGTCGCAATGAGAGTCGCAAACAAAATTGTAAGTAATGGGATAAATATTTTCATGACACCATCTTGCCAGCGATCATTGACGATTGGCAAGAGGCAAAGTGCAAATCGAGCAAAGCAAGGTTCGCGCGATCAATTCTCCCGGGTAAGATTCTGCAGATGAAACCAGAAAATCCGACAATTGAAATTTGTCCCGGGATCACGCGCCGGACGGTTGCCCATGGGAAGACGATGTATCAGATGATGGCGACGCTGGCAGCTGGAAGCAACATGCCTGCGCACTCGCATCCGCAGGAGCAAATCGTTCACATTCTGGAGGGTCAAATGCGGCTAATTGTCGACGGCGTGCCGCATGAGCTTTTACCCGGTGATTCCTTCTATCTCCCGAGCAATATTCCACACGGAGTGGAAACGGTGTTGCCAACGCGTGTGCTCGATACGTTCAGTCCGCCGCGCAACGATTATCTGGCGATCGACGACAAACTTCGCCACGGTGCCTTGTAACTGTTCAGCGGAACAAGTCAGCTCGCTGCAGCAGCTTTGGCAAGCGCGCGTTTGTTGCACGCGGCGCGCAAAGCTTTCATCTGGGCGCGCAACACGACCAGCCTCGGAGCCACGCCTTTGTATTTTTTTGTGATTCCCACGACCGTTCGATTCACGGCGCCCTGGCCCACCAGACCTTGAAGTTTTTCATAAACGCGCAAACGCAGCATTTCTTCGCCTCCACTGGCAAGGTTTCGCTCCCGGAGATTGATCAGGATAATGTCGAACAAGGGCTTGAATTCAAATGAGGCCTTGGAAGAAAGCACCGCCACCAGTTCTTCAGTGATGGTGTCGGGCGCGCGACGGGTGAAAGAGATGCCAGATCGTTTGGACATCGATGAATATAGCATCGGTTCGGGAAATAGCTCCCCGGACGAGCGGTTCCTAACGAATTTTCTATTTTTGGCAGTAGCGCGGGCTAATTCTCTCAGCGCGCCCGGCAGTTGGCGCCCCAACAGCACCATTTCAAATGACCAAAACGCTTCGCCTCGACGTGGGAGGATCTTACTTCCTGTTATCGACAAAGATTTCCCAGCGCTTCACGCTCTCCAGTTTCAAAATTCCTTTGTGAAACCAGGGGTCGTTTTTCAGTTTCTCGCGCACTTCATTTTCGTTTTCCGCGGTGACGATTACGAGAGCGCCCTGCGGCATTGCGCGTTCGTCGACTAAGGGGCCACCCATCAAAATAAATCCTTCGTCAACGAGTTGGTCGATGAACGCGACATGCTCGTCCCAAAAGGGCTGCTCTCGCGTCTTCTTCGATGGATCGCTATTGGGACCGACCGAAGAGATTGCGAGGAATGTGCTTTTCATCACAGGCAAACTTCAAACGCCTTCGCGTCAACTTTTCGGTTCATCTGCGATCCGCAGCACAACTTTTCCGCGTGTATGATGGGTCGCCGCCTGTTGTTGCGCTGCGATCGCATCACTCAGCGGCAATATTTGCGTCACGATCGGTTTGATCTTTCCTGCGTCGATGAGTTGCGCGATCTCTGTGAAATCCTCAGCATCGGGATGAACCGAGATACCCGCTCCGCGAATGCCATGCTTGGTGAGTTCGTCCGGGTCGGGCCGCGCCACAAGTGATATTACAACGCCGCCCTTCTTCACCACGCCGTAGGAACGGGCCAGCGTATCTTTGCCCACTGGATCGAGCACAACGTCCACATCTTTCGCGACATCTTCGAACTTTGTCTTCGTATAATCTACCGCCACGTCTGTGCCGAGCTGCTTTAGAAAGTCCTGATTTGCTGTAGAAGCAGTTGCAATGACACGGGCTCCGCGCGCTTTGGCGATCTGGATCGCGAAGCCACCAACGCCGCCTGAGCCGCCGTGGATGAGAGCGGTTTGTCCCGGCTGCAGTTTGGCCACGTCAACCAAAGCCTGCCACGCCGTCAATGCGCCCATCGGCACCGCCGCTGCTTCCACAAAGTTTAGAGACTTGGGTTTCGCGGCTACTTCCCACTCTTTGGCGATAACATAATCGGCCCAGCTGCCGCCAAAAGTTGGGTAACCATAAACTGCGTCGCCGACTTTGAGTTTCGTAACGTTCGCACCTTTTTCCTCCACTACACCAGCGACGTCGTAACCCGGAATCAACGGCAGGTGCGTGCCGAATTCCCGCGCGTATTTGCCGCTCAACGTGAGCGGGTCTGCCGGATTGACGCTGCTCGCGATCACACGCACGAGCACTTCGTCTTCGCCGGGCTCGGGTCGAGGCACTTGCTCGAACTTCAAGACTTGAGGTGCGCCGTACTCATGCGCTACGACGGCCTTCATCATTTGCTTTTCGTCGGCGCGGGCAGAGTAGGCGAACAGTAGTGATACAGTGCCAACGCTTAAGGCGAGAGGTATGCGCCAGGGCCTTTGCATGGTGCATCTTCGCGCGCGATTGCGCGCCGCGCGACTTCGAAATTGCGCTATCTGATCCGCGGCTGACACAGCCGCCTCTACACCACTTCGCGAAAAACCGCGCCGCGAGATATCAGCTTTCGATTGAAGCTTACTGCGCCCGGTGCACAGTAAGCAACAGGTGAGAGCAGCAGCCGCCGAAGGCCCGAATTCCGGTACGAGGAAGTTAATCATCACGCTCGCGGTGACGATAACCGTCTGCCTCGTATCGTTGATCATTGCAGGCGTTACCAGCTTGATTTCGTTGGCCGACAGAATCCATCCGATCGCCGGCACAATTGTATTCTGGAGTGTTTGCCTGGTTGCCGGATTTTTAGCGCTCTACTTTGCGATTACATACACAAGACTTCCTCCCGCGCTTGGCCCTCCGGAGGAAGACTCCGGTCCGAAATACGATGCCTATTTGCAGATCCTCCGTGCACGTCTCGCCACAAATCCTCGGACGCGCGATCTCCCTGTTGTTACAAAGGAACAGATCGAACAGGCAGTTGGGCATCTGTCGGCCCAGGCGGATTCAGTGGTCCGCAGGACGGCAAGCACAGTGTTTCTCAGTACGGCCCTAATGCAAAATGGTCGGCTCGACGGGCTGATTGTCCTGTTCACCCAAATTCAAATGGTCGGACGCATAGCCCACATCTACGTGCAGCGTCCGTCCCCCCGCGAATTAGCGCGACTGTATGCAAACGTTGCCGGCACCGCTTTCGTCGCGAGCGGACTGGAATCGCTTGACCTTGGAGAGATGGTCGCTCCGCTTGCTGTTTCTGTCGTGCCGGCGCTCAAAGGCGGGATCCCGGGCTTGAGCGGTATCTCAGCTCTCCTGGTGAAATGTGTTTCCAATGGCGCCGCCAACGCGTTCCTCACGCTGCGCGTCGGCGAAGTTGCGCGACGCTACTGCGAACTCACTTCAAAATGTCCGCCTGACCTGATCCGAAAATCCGCTACAGCTGCGGCTGTTCAGCATCTCGGTCGAATCGTGCGCGAAAACGGCGCGCTGGTTGTGAAGAAGATTTGGACAAGCACCGGAGGGGCGCTTATCGACAGCGGGGTATCGAAAGCTGAAGATATTGCAGGCGCAACACGCGACCTTTTCGGCAGAATGTCTCCCTGGCGAGTTAAGGAAGAAGATCCGGCAGTCCACCCGTGATTTACGGTGCGGTGATGATGTTGTTTGCTAGACCAATTCTTTTTCTCATCGTCATCTCTCTCGGCGCGACACAAACCTACGCCGAATCGCCTGCGAGATCGTCGCGCATGGTGGATGTCGCCGAAGGCGTCTCCCTGCGGGTAATTGAAGCGGGACGTCAGGGCAACGACGCCGCATTAGTTTTCATTTCCGGCTGGAGCACCGGCGCCGATATTTGGCGTCATCAAATCGACGCGTTCGCAAAAGCGCATCGAGTCATCGCCTTCGATCCTCGTTCCCAAGGCGAATCAACGAAGACAATGAATGGAAACACACCGGAAATTCGCGCCCAGGATTTGCAGACGCTGCTGGAGCGCGTGCGTGTGAAGCGAGCGGTCCTCATTGGGTGGTCGCAAGGTGTTCAGGATATCGCGGCTTATGTGGAGCGGTATGGCACCAAAGAGCTCGCGGGAATTGTGTTGGTGGATGCGGCCATTTCCGATGGTGCGGAGGGTATGGCTGCTCGCCCAGAAGAGACGGCTGCGCAATTCAAGATGTTCAGCATTTATCAAGCTCATCAGCCGGAATATTTAGACGGCATGATGCACGCCATCATTAGCAAGCCCCAGACCGACGAAGCTATCGCCAGGTTAGTGAGCACTGGAATGAAAACGCCGCCTGACGTTGGTGTCGGAATGCTCGTTGCCGACATGTTTGGCGTGGATCGGACACCAGCGCTAAAGAAAATTGATTGTCCCACCCTGATCATCGCCTCGACGACATCGGGGGAGCTGCCCCGCCAACAGGCGGCGGCGAACCAGATTCCGCACGCGCACTTTGAAAAAGTCGACGGCGCCGCGCACGCCGTTTTCATCGATCAACCGGATCGGTTTGATGAATTGTTGAAGAAC
>JBKPLD010000012.1:0-31428 GCA_046731415.1 Verrucomicrobiota bacterium | reverse complement strand
GCGAAGTGAGCCGAAGAGTTGCAGTCACGGTGCCGCCCGCGAGGACCGTGGGACTGCTAAGCGTTAACGAGGAAAGACTTGGTGGAGGCTGAGGACTTCCGGAAGGAGTTACCGTCAACCATGTTTGCGGCGCGCGATAGCCGTCGATCTCGGTGCCGGTTTCGATGATGACTCGGGTGGCAACTGCAACTGCGCTTGTTGGGATAGTAAGATTGATATCGGTTGCGCCGGCGGGAATGAAGACGGTAGACGGCGGCCTAACGATATTGGGATCACTGCTGACGAGCCGAACTGTGGTGCCGCCCGCAGGCGCAGCGCTTTGCAATGTTACCGTCGCGTTAACCGACATTCCGCCTACTACGCTTTCATTGCTCAAACTCATGCCGTAGAGAATCGGAAGAATACCGAACGAATTCTGTCCCCGATTATTGGCGAACCCGGCAAATAAATCTCCAATGATTCCAACTGAGACGCCGTTGTTCGGCACTGGGCCGGTGGCTATGTTCGAAATCGTTGCGTCGGTTCTCCCGGCTGGAACGGTGACGGTGGTCGCCGGCATGTTTATCTGCGGAATGTCCGTGGAAAGCGATACCACTGCTCCGCCCGCCGGCGCCGGGTTATCCAACATCACTCGCGCGTGCGCAGTGTTGCCGCCGTAGGCGTTAACTGGTTCGGCGAGTATCGCGAACAAATTTACGTCCGGTGGAGCGACGGGAGGTGTCACCGTGATCGCGCGTCCGGCCGACCAAAGACCGACGACGTCGCCGTGCAGTGCCCGCACACGCCAAAAATAATTTCCCGGCGCGAGCAGATCCCGCGTGATCATGTAATCAGAGCGGCTTGGGCTCACCAAAAGAGCCATCGTAGCGGGCGCGAAATTGGAACTCGTGTTGAATTCGAGATCGTAGCCGGGCACCTGCGGGTTCGGTGTATCCGACCAATCCGTAAAAAATGGAAGCTGCACAGTTGCTCCGCTCGCTGGCGCCACGGGCGACACGCCTGCTGGAATCGGCGCGGAATTCGTTATCTGCACCGTGCGCGTCGCGGAAGGAAGACTGCGCACCCCATCAGCGGAAACCGCGCGCACTCGATAATAGATGGTGAGCGGATTCCCCCACAGCGCACCGGATTGGGTGCCGAAGTTTATCGGCGAAAGCGTGAGATTGAGCGGATACGAAAACGTCGGCTCGTCATCGGCCTCAAGGACGTAATACTGGGCATTCACTACCGATGACCACCGGATATCGAAACTCTCACGCACGTGAAATTGTGCGTTGTTCAACGGCGTGATAAAGGACGGTGCGGCCGGCGCCGGCCCAGGCCCGGTAACGGTGAATGATCGAACCGCGGACCACGGCGAGTCCACTCCGCCGTCCGGGCCAAGCTGCGTGCATTTGACTCGCCAGAAATAAGTCCCGTTTGGCAATCCGCTCAGTTTATCGGCGGTTCGCGTCGGAATCGATGGATCGGAATCCATGTTTGTGAACCCCGAAGCGACGACCGTGGTGAAACCGGACGTGGTTCCAACTTGCCAGGTATAACTGCCAATCGGCCCGCCAGGCGCTGACACAGGATTCCAATCAAGTGTGATTGGCTGAACCAGAGACGCGGCCTCGCCAGGAGCTACCAGAACCGGCGCAGGAGGTACACCAGGTGTGGGCGTAGGAGTAGGACTCCGCCGCGCCTGCGCAGGTATGACGCCGGTCCAAATCAGAAGCAACACGATGAGCAATTCCAAACATTTCTTTTTCTTAAACATAGCGACTCGGATTCAACGCCCGTCGCCACTATCAGCAACCGCAGAAAGGTTCGGAATCTGTTACTTTCCCCAACCGAGCCGACGCTCGCCGGGCACCCCGGGCGGCTGAATGCCCATAACAGGGACTAAAGCGCCAGGCTCTCCTGCTTTGAACGTGAAGCCACATCTGCGAGGCCGCCGAATTTCTTTACCAGGTCGTCAAGCTTCGCGACGTAATAATCGATGTTTTCGTCGCGGTTCTCGGGATCGAATTCCCTGGCAGGTTTCGCGGCTTCGTAGGCGGGAACTTTTTTGGGCGTGGCTTTGATGTAGTAGCTGATTTGGTCGCCAGGCTTGTAATTGCGCCCGCTGGCGATGGCCAGTTCGTAGGCCGCGGCGCGGTTACGCGCGGAACCGGCGATCTTGGCGCGATATTTGTCGAGCGAATCCTGGAGGGTGTCGGTCTTCATCAACATGTCGATTTTCCATTCGCGATTCCGGATTTTTTTCTCGAACTGATTCCGAAGATCCGCAATGACTTCCGGTTTTCCCTCCATAATTAGCTTGATCATTTTTTCCAGGAACACCCGCTGAAATTTTTCGAGTCCGCGTGATTTGAGGGCGCCGCCCTTCATGATCACGTCACCGTCTTTCGTAAGAAGCGCGTAATTTTTCGCCTTGTAGCTGAACATAGCGTCGAATTGCTCGTCGAAATCGATTTCGATTCCTGCCGGCAATTCCTTCGCCAATCCCTTTTGCAATTCCCCTATCTCAGTCTGGCGTGGCGGAACGAAATAGATTCCGTCGGTATCGACTTCGATGACTTTTGCGCCGCGTTTGCCTAACCAGTCGATCATCTGTTTCAGCAAATCGCGTCCGATCTGGGTAACGCGCGATGCGGCGTCGAAATCGGCAAAGTGCCCCTGCGCAAAGCCGAGGTAACCGTAGAAGCTATTGAGCAGGATCTTGAATGTGTTGTGCAACGCCTGCAGGTGATGCTCCTTGGCAGGATCTTTCTCCGCCCGCATTTCAGCCTTCGCTTCCAATCGGAACGTACGCAAGTCAGTCAGCAAATGGCGGAAGATCTGCAGCTGGTCGGTTACCGGAAAACAATCGAATTTCAACATGATCGATGGATAGAGCGAAGCGACGTCGCAATGCCAGACGTTGTGTGCAACTCCGGTAAAGAAGATGTCTGTGTATCCACCTTCGAACGCTTGCACCATCGGCAGCTCGGGAATGGAATGGCGTTGCCGGAAATATTCGCGCAGGAACAGCGCATTAATGCGCGTAGCATTGCCGCGGACGATCACGTCCTGATAATTGTAGGGAAAAATCTGGGCCTGGATGAAGTAGCTCGCGCTTAACAGCTCCGATAATGCCCCCGTCTCTCGCACGCCGCACAGTGCGCGTCGTCGAAATGCTTCTGAATTTTCCAGATAGGCGCGTTGCAATTCCTTGCCTGTAAGCGCGGAACTTTCGTCACTATCACAAAGATCAAAATGCCGGGCGACATCAGCTCGTTCGAAACCGGCCAGGGACCGCATTCCGACGTCGTAAAATTGCGCCAGCAAAAAAGTATCGACAAAGTGACGGCCGCCGACTGTGAACTTCGGGTAATCAATTGTTTTCTCCGCGATTTGTAGTCGTGATGGGCGCGAGCGCAGAAAACCATCGCTGCGTCCCCAATCGAGTTTCGCCTCCGCCTTCTTCGCGCGTGCGATCAGATGCGGGAGATGAAAACGGAACAAGTCGTGGCCTTCGATCACGTCGGGATCGCGTTCTTTGACAATCGCGGTCAGGCGCTTCAGTGTCGCGCGCTCCGATTCCTCAACGTTTTTTGGATCGACAATCAGTAATTCTTCCCAGCCGGTGTTATCCGAGAGCGCAATGCTCATGATGTGATCGCCGTTGTAGCCGCGGTCGCTGGCAGCGGGACCGGGGTCAGCACCAGCGGTACGGCTGGCTACAGTGCCTTCGAATGAGAGCACCTCAATCTGCATGCGTTTCAGTTCTTCGAACGGCAGGTCTTTAAACAAGGTACGACCGGTCGCGGTCAGGTAATGCTGCACCGGATCGGTTAGCGCGAAGAAATCGCGACCGGCGTTCTTAAGGCCGTTGCGTAATGCGATGAGTTCTTTCCAGCTATCGACCGTGACCAGCCACCCGTACTTGAGATCGCCCTCGAGCTTTTCGGATTCGATACCGAGATCAACTACATCCGAGTCGCACCAGACAAAAGGGTGGAACGGCTCAACGTCGGCGACGGTCGACCCGTCCGTTTCACGGCGATAAACCTTAACCGTCCCGGTCTCGCCGAGCTCGAGGGCCACGATGCGAGGCGTCGGATCAGCGCCGAAGAGCAGTGTGTTCTTTTCGAATTCCATTTTTACTAACCTGCTGTCATTCTGAGCGAAGTCGAGGAACCCCGGTGCGCTACCCAGTGGTTCCGCAACGGGCTCCCTCGACTCCGCTTCGCTTCGCTCGGGATGACCGCGAAAAATAATGTGCGGAAATCTGTCGAATCTGCGGATATAGGTCAGGAATGAAATTTAGTTCGTTGCCGATCTTCTTATGGACGATCCTGCCGGCTCTTGGAGTCGCCCAGCAAACGCCGCAATCACTCGCTGACGCCGAGCTGCCCTCATTGCTCGCGATTTACAAGGACATTCACGCTCACCCCGAATTATCCGGCCAGGAGGAACGCACGGCATCTCTCATTGCAAAGGAATTGCGCGCCGCGGGCTGTCAGGTCACCGAGCACGTAGGCAAATATGAAAACGGCAAACTCAAAGGTTACGGCGTAGTGGGAGTGATGAAGAATGGCGACGGACCGATTGTCCTTGTGCGAACGGATATGGATGCGTTGCCGGTGGAGGAAGATACTGGCCTGCCGTATGCCAGCAAGGCCGTCGCGAAAAACGATGAAGGTAAGGATGTGCACGTGATGCACGCCTGCGGACACGACGCGCACATGGCTGCGTTTATTGGTACGGTGCGCGCTTTGGCGAAGCTGAAGGATCAATGGCATGGCACGATCGTATTCGTCGCCCAACCGGCGGAAGAGACAGGCAACGGCGCGCGCGCATTGCTCAAGGACGGCCTTTACGAAAAATTTGGAAAACCGAATTTCGCATTGGGATTCCATGACAAAGCAGATCTGCAAACTGGGCGCATTGGCGTGACCGAAGGTTATACTTACGCCAATGTCGATTCAGTCGACGTCACCGTCCGAGGCGTGGGCGGACATGGCGCGTATCCACATAAGACGAAGGATCCGATCGTAATCGCGGCGGAAATCATCAACGCCTGGCAGACTATCGCAAGCCGGGAAAATAATCCGCTCGATCCCATCGTCGTCACTGTGGGTTCCATTCACGGCGGGACAAAGCACAACATCATTCCCGACGAGGTGAAAATGCAGTTGACCGTGCGCACCTATAAACCTGAGACGCGCGAGCGCGTGCTGGCCGCGATTGAGACGATCGCCAAAGGAATCGCCGCAGCAGCCGGAGTGCCGCCCGAGCGCGCGCCGATTGTTAACGTGTCCAAAGATCTATTTTGTCCGGCAACTTATAACAACCCCGAGCTTACAAAACGGCTCGTGGCTGTTTGGAGGAACTCGTTAGGCAATGAGAATGTGCAGATCGTCGATCCCACGATGGGTGGCGAAGATTTCTCTGAATACAGTTTGTCAGACCACTCCATCCCGGCGGTTGATTTTCACATCGGCGCAGTCGATCCGGCCAAGATCGCGGAGTACAAACAGGCAGGAAAAGAATTGCCCACCCTGCATTCGAGCAAATTCGCGCCCGTTCCCGAGCCGACAATCCGCGTCGGAGTCATTGGAATGACCAGTGCCGTGCTCGAATTGATGAAGAAGTGACCGCCAGATCATTCCGAGCGGAGTTGAGGAATCCCGTGGCGAAACCCTTGGTAGCTACACGAGGTCCCTCGACTGTGCTTCGCTCCGCTCGGGATGACATTGCCTGCAAATGGCAATGTCACTTCACCTTGATTTTCTTCCGCAGATAGGTCGGGACGTCGAGATCTTCACCTTCGACAATGGTTGGTTCGCTTTTTTCGAAGCGACCGCGATTGACCGGCTCGAACTGCAAAACTTCCTGTTTGGCTTGCATGGATTTCTCAGCGGAAACTTTTTCCTCCCTTGCCGGCACCGGCCTTTTTCGTGGAATCGTAACGGGCGGCTCAAGCGTGTCGAGAACCTCGAGTGCGTCGGGGACTGATTCCACGGATGGCAGTGGCTCGGTTTCAACTTCAGCAACACTCGGTTCTTCGACAGACGTCATCTCGGCGGACTGAAAATCTTCGATCGGCACCGGCTCGGGCTCTATTTCAATCTTGGGCTGGGCCTCCCGAGGCTTCTCCAATACAGGCGGCATTGGCGGCGCGCTGCTCAGTGGAGGCTGAGCCTGCGGCACAGTCTCATCCGCTGTAAATGAACTGATAATCGTCACACTCAAGCGATCTCCCAAACGCCCGTCCACGGCAGTCCCGAAGAGAATCTGCGTTTCGTCGTTAACGTGCCGCCCGAGCTCTTTCATAACAATTTCGACTTCGGCCAACGTCATCCCGGGGCCGCCTGCCACTTGCACGAGAACCCGCGCGGCATCTGCCAGCGTGCGACCTCTGTCCATCAACGGACTCTTGAGGGCATGCGCGAGAGCATCATGTGCACGGTTGTCCGAATCGGATTCGCCATGGCCAAACAGGCATCGGCCGTTGCGGCTGCGCAGCGCAGAGAGCAAATCATCAAAGCCAATGCGAATGAGTCCCGGTCGCTGAATCAGATTCACAATCGAACGAACGCTTTGACTGATCGTCGTATCAGCTTTGGAAAACGCCTGGTGGATGCCCGCGTGCGGCCCGACCATGTCCCCCATTTGATCGTTTTCAAAGCAAACAACTGCGTTGGCGATCTCGTTGAGACGACCCAGAGCTTCGCGCGCCTGCGCGTTGCGACGCCTGCCTTCGAACGCAAAGGGCAGCGTTGCGAATGCAAGCACCAGCGCCCCTGCTTCACGGGCGAGATGCGCGACATACGGCGCGGCGCCCGATCCCGTTCCCCCACCCAGCCCTGTGCAAATGAAAATCATTCTCGCGCCGGTTAATGCTTCGCGAATTTCTTCTGTCGATTCGAAAGCAGCCTGATAGCCAACTTCGGGGTCGCCACCTGCTCCCAAGCCTCGGGTGACTGTTCGACCGAGCTGCACTTTGTGCGCAGCAACGGAGCTCGCGAGCGATTGCACGTCGGTGTTAACCGCCAGTACTTCGGCTCCCTCCAATCCGTCGAGCACGATCCGATCGAGCGCATTCAGACCGGCGCCCCCAACACTGACGATTTTAATTGGGATAAAATCCTCCGATCGCTCGGGAAGATTATAGTTTTTATTGAGTTGAATCATAATGGTAGAGACGGACCGCCGGGCCGTCCGAGATCGAGCGTTTGCGGCGCGCCCGGCGGTCGCGCGCTACCAAAAATTTGAATCATCTTCATCGTCTTCCGCTGAAAATTCTTCCGAGGATTCGGCCTATCCCCCGCGCTGGCCGGTCTGTTTGCACGGCCTGGGCATATTTGATCAGCCCAATTGCAGTCGAAAATTGCGGGTTTTCTACCGCAGCGGTCACGCCTGAGGTTGTCTGAGCGTGCGCGACGTGCGCGGGCATTTCGAAAATCTCTTCCGCGAGATTGTCGATGCCATTGAGGAGGCTGCATCCACCCGTGATGAAGATACCGGCGCCGAGGTAGTTAATGAATGGTTCTTCGTCGAGCCTGCGCTTGAGCAACTCAAGAGTTTCGCGCAGGCGCAAATGAATAATCGTGTTCAACGTTTCGCGCTCGATTTCCTTCCCGGCAAAACCGGAATCGTCCTTTAGCAGAATCATTTCGCCTGGGAAACAATTGCCGAGCACGCAACTTCCCTCCTCAGTTTTGAGTTTTTCGGCGCGCGCCATTGGGATGCGCAAGCCCATGGAAATGTCGTTGGTGATATGGTCCCCGCCGATCGCTATGCAACCACTCTGCTTCACTGCGCCGTCCGCGTACAAAATGTAGTCAGTCGTCCCGCCACCGATATCGATCACCAGAGCTCCGAGGTCTTTCTGATGTTGTGTCAGAACAACCTGGGCAGAAGCAAGCCCGCCAAAAACAACATCCTCAACGTCGAGCGGCAATTCTTTCACACACCGGATCGTGTTCTGGATGCGCGTCCGTACACCGTGAATAATGTGGAAGTCGGCTTCCAATCTTTGGCCGAGCATCCCGACCGGGTTCAGCACGCCGTCCTGTCCATCGACATGATAATGCTGAATGATGGAATGAAGGAATGCGTTCTGAGCAGGGATGCTTACCTCGCGCGCATTGATTTTTACGTCTTCGACATCCTGCTCATCGATTTCATCGCGATCCTCGGGAAGCATAACACATCCGCGATTATTGAAGCTTTGAAGATGCGATCCGCCAACGGCGACGTAAACGCTCCGAATCATCACGTCACTTTTCTGTTCGGCATCGACCACCGCTTCGTGGACGCATTTCATCGCCGTTTCAAAATCAACGATCTCGCCCTTGCGTACGCCGCGTGATGGTGTCTGGCCGACGCCGAGAATCTTGACGGTGCCATCAGGCCGGCTCTCGCCGACAACCACACAGATTTTGGAGGTTCCAATCTCAAGACCAATCATCAAATTATTGCTCGCCATTGTGTTAATCCGTTTTCTGTCGCTGAGTGGGAATTGTCTTGGGAGGTGTTTTTGAATTGGTGCGCACTTTGGGCGGTGGAGGGCGGGTTTCCGTCGGATGCACCGGGATTGCCTTCATAATCCGCGATTCGACCGCAGGCTCGATGGTGTCATTAATGACCGCGACCGGCCGCGGCGCGAAAGTCACCGGGATATTTCGTTGCACAAGCAGGTTTAACGTTGCCAGTTCCTGTTTTGAATCGTCACAATAAACAAGAAATTGTTCGAGTCGGCGTAATTGCGTTTCCAGATCGTTATAACCAAACGTTACGCGGCTGTGATTCTTATCGGTCACCAGCAGGCGATAATTCTCGGAAACGTCGATCTCGCGGATTTGAAAGCGCATTTGCAAAAAACTGCGCGTGCTTAAACGCAGCAACTCGAGCGCGGTCTTTGCCTCGGGCGATTCGACGATTTTACCTACCTCGAGCGACTCACTCGAGCATCCCAGGATGACGGGTAAGCCGAGATATTCGGGCAACAACTTCTTTTCTTTCATTAAAACGCCTCGCGCGTCCACTAGAAAAGCCGAGTCTGATGTAAATGGATCGGAAATTTCCTTTTCGGTCGTGATCCAGGCGATCGGTTTTCGTTCCACCACACGAATATCGATCTCGGAAGGCAATTTCCGCATGACCTGCACCTCATCGGTCTGAGGCAGCTGCTGTATCAAATCGTGAACGCGAGCCAGATTTATGCTGAAAATGTTTTCGCCTTCGCGTAGATCGGCGGCGTTCAAAATCTGCTCACGCTGCAAGGTCCCGTCCGTCTGGAATTCAATTGTCTTCAGCCTGTAGTCGGCGTTTTCGAAAAACAGGCGTCTCGCCGCTTCACGTGTCCCCGCATAAATCGCGGCGCAAACCGCAGCGAGTAATACCACTCGGGAGAGAACTGCCAGTGCCCTTCGTGCGCGATGCTGTGCCACTCTGCGAGAGCGAACTTTCACATCAAGAAGGTGCTGCTGCCGGCGCTGACGAACATTGGAGACCCGCCGATTGCGCGATGAGGAACGTCTTTGGACAGGCCTCACGTCCCCCTCCGTTCCGTTCTGGCACGAGAGAGCGCTATGATGCGCGCGCAAAGATCAACATAATTGATGCCGGCCGCCGCAGCGGCTTCGGGCAGCAGGCTCGCCTCGGTCATTCCGGGAATCGTATTCACCTCGAGCACGAAGGGGTCACCGCTTTCGGCAAACACAATGTCAACCCGCCCGTAGACCTGCAGGCCTAACGAACGGAAACCTCGCATGGCCATTTTCTGGATCTCGTGCGTCTTCTCGTCGCCGATTTTGGCCGGACAAACATGTTCTGCGCTGGCGCCTGATTGCGGATTCAGAAAAGGATACTTGGTATTGAAATCATAAAAGCCACCTTTCGGAATAATTTCGATAATCGGCAGCACCTGGTCACCGAGCACGCCGACCGTCAGTTCGCGACCGGGGATATATTTTTCGACCAGCAACTCATCGTCGTATTTCGCCGCTTCTTTCTGGGCCGATTCCAGTTCGCGCTCCGTTTTGACAATGACAACCCCGACTGTGGAACCCTGGCGCGGCGGTTTGATCACGAGTGGCAGCGAAACCCTCGGCCGCTGGCCAGCCTGAATCACTTCCCACTCTGGTGTAGTCACTCCAAGTTCACGGAATTTTCTTTTCGACCGAATTTTGTCGAAAGCAAGCGCGCTTTCTTCCACCCCATCACCAGTGTAGGGAATGCCGCGCAATTCGAGAATCCGCTGAATCTTGCCGTCCTCGCCAAACGTTCCGTGGATGGTGATGAACGCGAGTTCGACATCGTCAGCCAGATCGAAATGCGCATCCCGAACATCAAGCTCGACAACTTCAGCGCCTAACGAGCGAAGCGCTTTGGAAACGCCGCGACCAGTCGCCAGCGACACATCGCGCTCAGACCCGGGACCACCCATTAACACTGCGATTTTTTTCGGTAAACTTTGGTCTGTCGCCATCGTCACCCCGGCTCTCCCACGATTTGCACTTCGGTCTCCAGCTCGATTCCGCGTTTGGCCCGCGCAGTGGCCTTGATCTTGTCAATTAGCTCCAGCATCTCTGCCGCAGTCGCACCGCCATCATTGACGATAAAATTGCCGTGCACTTCGGATACTCGCGCTTTTCCGACGCGCGAATTCTTTAATCCCAACTCCTCAACCAGCTTTCCCGCCGGACATGAATCAGGATTTTTGAAAATGCAGCCTGCACTTTTGGCCGCGGGTTGCGAGGTGCGCCGTTTTTCCTGGGACGCTTTCAGTTTGCGAAGGATTTCTTCGAGCGGTGCAGGCTGGCCGCGAAATACGGCGGATACTGCAAAATTTTTCTCCAGCAACGGGAAATTGCGGTAAAACACGTCCAGTTCGTCCCGTGTCTTTGTGTGCGCCTCCCCGTTAGCATCGAGATAGCGGACACGCATGACGTTCTCTAAAGTTTGTGAGCCCATCGCGCCCGCATTCATGCGCAAGCCCCCACCGACTGTGCCCGGAATTCCCTCTAACCATTCGAGCCCGCCAATTCCCGCCGTTTTGCCCGCGTAAGCAACTTCTTTCAATTTCGCCCCGGCGCCTGCTGTGATCTCGGCGCCGTTGATCTCGATCTTATCGAAATCGCCACCAGACGGATGAACGACCGCACCGCTAACACCGCCATCGCGAACAAGGAGATTCGACCCGCGACCCATCACGAAAAGCGGAAGATTTTCGTCCCGGCAAAAGCGGATCAACCCAGCGAAGGACTTCTCATCTCGGGGTTCGACCCAGAATTGAGCCGGGCCGCCTACACGAAGAGTGGTGTGCTTCGACAGCGGCTCATAGAGGCGAACTTCACCGTCTTCGCCCACGATTTCTTTTAACCTTTCTGCAATAACCAGGTCGGCCGCGAGGACGGATAACTGCTCGTGAATATTTCCGGCACCGAGACTCAAAACGAGATCGCCGGACTCGAGCATGTTTCCAATAGCCCGATGCACCCAGTCCAAACGCGGCTCATAGCTGACATTGCAGTGGCCATGCGCATCGATTTCGTAAGCGATCGTTTGTCCCGTCACTCCCGGGATTGGCGCTTCGCTCGATCCATAGACATCCGTCACAACCACGCGGTCCGCATCATCGAAGGCGCGACCAAATTCCTTACGCAGCGCTTTCGTGCGCGAATAACGGTGCGGTTGAAACATGGTGAGCACGCGTTTGCGCCCGACCGATCTCGCTGTTTTGAGCGTGGCGCGGATTTCCGTCGGGTGATGCCCGTAATCGTCCACCAAAAGAAAGCGCGGGCTGTCGTATTTGATTTCGAACCGGCGGCGCGCGTGTTCGAATTTTGCGAGCGATTTCGCGATCTTTTCAATCCCAATGCCGAGTTCTGACGCGAGCGCGATCACTCCCAGCGCATTGTGAACATTATGTTGTCCGGGAACGTTCAACACGACTTCGCCCAGATCTTGTCCGTGATGATTTACTCGGAACGTCGAAGCAAAATCCCTCAATCGAATATCCGCGGCGCGATAATCAGCCGCCTCCCCAAAGCCATAGGAAATTCCGCGCGTGAAAGGTCGACATAACCGCGCCGCATTCTTGTCGTCGACGTTATAGAAAACCTTGCCTGCTGTTTGTGTGATCAATTGCGAGAAAACCTTTTCAATTGCGTCGAGATCAGCATAAAAATCCAGGTGCTCCTCCTCAATATTCAGAATGAGCGTGTGCTCCGGGTGAAAGAGCGCGATGGTGCCGTCGCTCTCGTCTCCTTCGGCAACGAAATATTCGCCGCGCGGATCCCAATGCGCGTTGGTTCCGAGAATTGGAATCTCGGCACCCACGTAATGTGACGGATGCAGGCCACCTTCCCGCAGGACGTGCGCCATCATCGCGGAGGTCGTCGTTTTGCCATGCATTCCAGCGATGAGGATGCTCCGTTTGCTGCGCATGATTGCGGCCAACGCTTCTGCGCGGCGCACCATCGTCTTTCCCGAATCGCGCGCGCTAACCAGGATCGGATTGTGGCTCCTGATTGCAGAAGAAAAGACAATGAGGTCAGCGGGGCTGGCATCGTCGGATCGATGCTGCGGATAAAAACGCAGACCCAGCCGCTGCAATCGTCCTGTTTCCATGGTGCTAACCTTGTCCGATCCGCTGACGGTGTGCCCAAGTTCGATCAGGAGTGCAGCGATACCGCTCATGCCACTGCCTGCTACGCCGACAAGGTGAATCCGGTGCTGCTCGCGGGTGAGAAACGCTGGCAGGTCGACCGGTAGAGTACCAACACTCCCGGCTGCGGAGCCGGACTGCGGCGGAGGCTGCGCAGTCACGCTGCAATCTTCAGAGACGGGCTTCATGAGTGGTGTATCTCTCCATGGTCGTGACCACGTGTGCGGCCGCGTCCTTCGGCGCAAGGCGCGAAGAATTCGTAGCCATCTGTTGAATCCGATCTGGAGCCTCGATCAACTCCCGAATTTTGCGCGCGAGTAGCTCGCCCGAGACCTCGGACTCCTTGAGAAGAATCGCCGCCTGCATCCGAGCATAGATCTCTGCGTTGCGGGTTTGATGATCATCGGTCGCATAAGGAAATGGAATCAGGATGCCGGGCAATGAAAAGGCAGCGAACTCCGCCAGACTGGCCGCGCCAGCTCGCGCAACCACAAGATTGGCAGCGCTGTAAACTTCTTCCATTCGATGATGAAACGCAGCGATGCGGGCTGCAACATTTTCGCGACGATAATTATCGGCCACCAAACGCTCATCGCGCGTCCCGGAAAGGTGAATGACTTGCAGCGGAACGTTTCGCAAAAACGGCAGCGCTTTAATCATCGCCTGATTAATTCCACTCGCACCCTGACTGCCTCCCATCACAAGCAGTGTGGGAACGTCTTCCCGGAGTCCAAGTTTTTGGCGCGCCATCTGTCGATCCAAACGAATCAATTCGGTCCGGACCGGAGTGCCTGTAACTTCGGTGTTGGTTTTTGGAAAAAACGGCGCGCATTCCTTGAACCCGAGCATCACCGCGCGCACCATTCGCGCTGTCAGCCGGTTCGCTTTTCCAGGAATAGCGTTTGATTCATGGATAAAGGTGGGAATACCGCGAATCCGCCCGGCCAGCACTGGTGCAGTGGAAGTAAATCCACCCATGCCAAGAACGACTTGTGGCTTGAACGTCCGATAAATTGATCGGCAAAGCGCCAGGCTTTCGTAAAAACGGCGAAGGAAACCGAAAAACGCCGGAGAAAATGGCGACGGCAGTCCCACGGTCGGCAATTTTTCCACTCTGAAATTTTCACGACCGGAGAGCGCCAGAGCGTCAATGTCTTTTTCAGAAACCAACAGCATGACTTCGTGGCCGCGGTCGCGCAGCACTTCCGCCACGGCAATGCCGGGAAAAAGATGTCCGCCAGTTCCTCCGCATGCGATTACAGCATTCATAAGATCTGATTCTTCACCTCCGACTCGTACGATTTATTCAACCTATTAAATTCCATCGGCGCTAAATTCGTGGCGTGACTCGGACCCGCATGGCGACCGGTTTCTTGTGCGGCGGCTCAAGAATACCCTGCCGATATATGTTCAGTAATAAACCAATTCCAAACATGCACGCCACCAGGTTCGAGCCGCCGTAACTGATGAACGGCAGCGGTAACCCTTTGTTCGGCAGGAGGGAGGTGGTCACACCAATATTGACTGCGGCTTGCAAAGCCATCAGTGAAACGACGCCGCAGCCGAGAAGCAGACCGAAGCGATCCTTGGCGTGCAGCGCGATCAAGATGCCGCAAACAATGATGATCACGAACAAAAAGATCACGAGCAGACTGAACCGCAGACCAAGCTCTTCGCCAATAATTGGAAAAATGAAATCAGTGTGCGCGTATGGCAGATAAAGCATTTTTTGACGGCCATTACCCAAACCGAGTCCTTCCATTCCACCGCTGCCCCAGGCGATCAATGCCTGCATCTGCTGCAATCCTGCGTCCTCCTGGTAGTTTTGCGGATGAAGGAACGCGGAAAGCCGCCCCATCCGCTCGGAGATTCGGCTGGCCACAATCAAAAGGCCGCCAAGGCCGGCGAACGATATCGTACCGAGCCATAATGGATTCACGCCGGCAACGAACATGACCACAAACGCCGTGGTTCCCATCAAAGCCGTCGTCCCCAGATCCACTTCTCCGAGGACAAGCGCCGCCGGGAGGCCGATAATTGCAAGCGGAAGAATGAGTCCAAAAAGGATATTGCTTCCTGAGTCTTCGCGTCGCGCAAACCAGGCAGCGAGGAAGAGGATTGCTGCCAGCTTTGCCAGCTCCGAGGGCTGAAAAGTTAAAGGGCCAAGGGCGATCCAACGGCGCGATCCGTTAAGGCGCATCCCAATATGCGGAAAATAGCAAAGCGCCAGAGCAATGAGCGCAAGAGCAAACCACAGCCACCATGTGCGCTGCCAAAAGTGATAATCAATCAGCGCAGCAACGATGCATACCGCAAGACCAATTCCGAACCAAATCGCCTGTCGTCTGATGAAAAAATAGACGTCTCCATGACTGTCGCGCGCAAATGCGCTTGTGCTGAACAACATGACAATCCCGATAACGAGAAGTCCCAGCACAGCGAGAAAAAGGATATAGGCGCTTTTACGATGCATGGTTTGAACTCACCGCATAAATGGCGCTGTCATGTTGAGCGAAGCGAAACATCTTTGATCCCAGATTCTTCGCTTCGCTCAGAATGACATTGCGAGATGCGTTGTCAGTTGGTGCGTCAATTTTCACGTCTTGTTCTTTTTTGCGTTCGTGGTTTTTACCTTCGCTGCTTTTTCGTTCGTAGTTTTTGGCTTTGTTGTCTTTGGGATCAACAGCTTTTGCCCAATCCGTAACTTGCGCGGGTCCTCGATATGGTTGAGCGCCATCAGGTCGTCGTAAGGGACCTTTAGTTTCTTTGCGATGGTCACCGGACTATCGCCCTTCTTAACCACGTAAGTTTTTCCAGAAGACACAGGCCTGGCCGCAACAGGCTCTCGATCCGCCGTTGTCCCGCGATTGCGGGACGAAGACTGGTTTGCAAGGGCGGCCGAATTCGCGTGGTCGTCTTTTGAAAACAATTTCGAAGGCGAATGCGAAGGTTTTGGATCCTCTTGGAGCGCGCTCTCCTTTTGCGCGACTGCAATTTGCGGTTTGGCGCCATCGGGACGACTTGCTGCGCTGACAGTCGCGGACGGTTTGGGCTCCGCCTGGGATGCCGGAACAAACGAATTCTCCCGCGTTTTGATCGCGTTGAATGCGATAATTCCCGAAACGGCGACTACATGCAGAAGCAAAACAATCAGCAGTGCTCGCGACAATTTCATGTTCGGTTCCGGCATTTCTTCAAAACCCATTCCAGCGGACGCCGCCGAAGAGCGACGCGCAGTCGCGGCCCAGAGTTTTCTATGTCTGAAGAAGCGCGGAATTTTCATCATCAGCTTTCAGGCAACGCGCGGACGAGCGCGCGAAATTGATCGCCGCGATCGGCGTAGCTTTTGAACATGTCGAACGATGATGTGCCTGGAGAGAAAAGCACCATTTCTCCAGCTTTTGCGCTGTCATGTGCGCGCTCGACTGCATCGGCAAGCGAGGTTGCGATCTCGGAGTCGACCGCGCCAGCCCAGGAGCGCCTGATACTCTCAGCCATTTCGCCGATCAAAATGGTGGATCTAACCTTCTCCTTCACGAGAGATCGAAGCGGATCAAAGCTAAAACCCTTGTCCTTACCGCCGGCGATCAAGATGACCGGCTTGGTTTGCGCGCGCAGCGCCTTGTCCACTGCGTCGAGGTTGGTCGCCTTGGAATCGTTGACATAGGTCACGCCGTTGACTTCGCGCACGAATTCGCAACGATGCGGACGCGGTTCGTAAACACTGAGCGGCGGCACCATTGCTTGGAATGACAAACCGCGCGCCATGCCGACCGCAAGGGTCGCCATCAAATTTTCGATGTTATGCAAACCACGCAGCTTGGTGTCCGCCAATCGCAAAACCGATTCGTCGCGGTAAAGAATCGCTCCGTCTGAGAGTCGGAAGTCTCCGCTGTTGGCGTAGGCGCTGAACGTGATCGTGCGCGCACGGATATTCGGTATTTTTTCAGTGGCATTCACGATCGCCATATCGGCATCGGTTTGATTTTCAAAAATGCGCAGCTTGGCCGCACGATATTCCGCCACTGAGCGATAACGATCCAAGTGGTCCGGAGCGAAGTTAAGCCAGAGACTAATGGCTGGGTGAAAGGTGCGAATGGTCTCCAATTGAAATGAACTGACCTCCACGGTCAGCACGTCGTATGGCTCTTTCTGGCGCGCCACTTCGGAAAGCGGCTTTCCAATATTCCCACAGGCAATTGTTCGCTGGCCGCAGGCATTCAGCATCTGAGCGAGCAGTTCGGTCGTCGTCGTTTTGCCATTCGTGCCCGTGACAGCGATGAGCGGAATTTTTTCGCAAAAGCACCAACCCAGTTCGAGCTCGCCGATGATGTCGATTCCGCGCAATGAGAAATTGCGCACCAATCTCGAAGCCGGATCGATCCCTGGACTTAAAATCGCCATTTCATAAGCAAACGAGTCCTCCTCCGCCGCCGTCCCGCAGATGACGCGAACATCCTGCGCTCGCAGATTGTCGATGGTTGATTTAAGCAAGTCTTTCTCCTCGGCACTATCGAGCACTGTGACCTGCGCGCCCTCTGACCTGAGCAGCAGCGCCGCAGCACTTCCACTCAATCCCGCACCGAGAACGGCGATATTCTGATTCTTGTAGCGCATGTTTTATCTCAATTTCAGTGTCGCCAGACCAAGCAACGCAAAGATGATCGACAGAATCCAAAAGCGAACGATGACCGTGTTTTCCTTCCAGCCGGTCAATTCGAAGTGATGATGAAGCGGAGACATGACGAAAATCCGCTTGCCGGTGAGTTTGAAACTCATCACCTGCAAAATCACCGAGACGGCTTCGATTACGAAAACGCCGCCTACGACAACCAAAAGCAGCTCCTGCTTGCAACAAATCGCCACCACACCAACCATGCCGCCGATAGCGAGCGAACCGGTGTCGCCCATGAAAACTTTCGCTGGAAAACAATTAAACCAGAGAAAGCCGAGGCCCGCGCCAATCAATGCGGAGCAGACGACAGTCAATTCTCCGGCAAATGGGTAAAACGGGACCTGTAAATATTCGGCGATTCGAAAATTCCCGGCCGCGTACGAAAGCAAAGCATAAGCAAATGCCACGGTGATGGTGCAACCGATCGCCAGCCCATCGAGCCCGTCGGTGAGATTGACGGCATTCGAGGAACCAACAATCACGAGAAGAAAAAATGCAAAGGTGAACCAGCCCATGTTCGCAATGACTGGCGCTTTAACGAACGGCACGTAGAGAGCGCGCGCCTGCACTTCCAGTAACGGACTGCTGAGGAAAACACCGGTGAGGATTGCGGCAAGAGCAATCTGAAAGACCAGTTTGATGCGGCCGCTGATGCCATCGGACTTCTTCTTCGTCACCTTGAGGTAATCATCAGCGAACCCAAGCGCACCGAGATAAATCATGCAAAAGAGAACGAGCCAAACGAAACGGTTATCGAGGCGGGCCCAAATCAGACTGGACACAAATACGGATCCGATAACCAGCACGCCACCCATGGTGGGGGTTCCTTGTTTACCGCCGTGTAGCTCAGCGAGGCGGTGAACTTCCGCCGCTCCCCGAATGGGTTGGCCCAATTTAAGCGCAATTAGTATCCGAATTACGAAGTTTCCAAAAATCAACGTGAACAGGAACGCCGTGACCGCAGCGGCAATGGCTCGGAACGTGACATACAGGAAAACATTGAACCCAATGAACCGGTCGCTCAGATGATGAAGGAAGTACATCATGGGGATTTGGCGATTGTGGATTGCCTGCCTGTCGTAGCCTTGGCCGAGGCGGGCGCATTGCGGAAGGCGTCAATCACTTGCTCTGTGCGGGCCAGGCGACTGCCCTTGATGAGAACGAGGTCGCCGGGCTGGGCGAGGTCAGCTAATAACTCAGCCGCTTCAGCGGTTGACGCTACGGTCGAGCTGCTGTCCAGCCCCGCACGCTTTGCCGCTTCTGCGATGGTTGCAGCTACATTTCCGATGGCGATCAGATGATCGACCTTCAACGCAGCCGCTGTTTCGCCTACTTCACGGTGTCCGCGCTCGGATTCGTCGCCCAATTCAAGCATCTTGCCCAAGACAGCGATCCGTCGCCCCTCCGCATCCAGTTCGACTAGTGTTCGCAACGCCGCTTTCATGGAATCGGGGTTTGCGTTGTAGCTGTCATCGAGAAATTGCACACCGCGGATTTCCTTGACTTGCAAACGCGCCCTTGTCAGCGGGGCAGCAACCAGGCCGGCAGCGCATTCTTCCAGGGAAAGACCGAAGACACGACCGGCCGCGACTGCCAGCAGTGCGTTTTGCACCATGTGCAAACCAGGCACGCGCAGCTGGGCGCGGCAGCGATGCGCGCCCTCGAGAATCGTGAAATCTGTTCCGCTGCCGCTCTGATTGACCTCGCTGGCGCGAATCGTGCCAGCTGTTGTGCCGGCTAAAATCACTTTGCCGTGCGCGCGAGTCGCGATTCCCTTGGTAAAGGGATCGTCAGCGTTCAAAATGACTGTTCCCTCCGCGCCAATAGCTTCTGCAAGCGCGCCTTTCTCCTCGGCAATTCTTTCGCGCGATCCCATAAACTCGATATGGGCGACGCCAACGTTTGTAATGATGCCAACGTTCGGCGCAGCGATCTTGGCCAGCGCCGCAACTTCGCCGGGATGATTCATCCCGATTTCCCAAACTGCGATTTCATCCCGCGAAGTCGCTTCGAGAATTGTTCTGGGGAGGCCGACATGGTTGTTGAAATTCCCTTGTGTTTTTGTCACTCGGAATCGACGGGCGAGAACCGCTGCGGCGAAATCTTTCGTGCTGGTTTTGCCGTTGCTTCCAGTAATCGCAATCACATTTAGCTTGAGCGATTTCCTGTAATTGGCGGCGAGTTGCTGGTATGCTACCAACGTGTCTTTCGCGAGAATAAGGGCGAAGTCCTCGGGCACGTTTCCTTTCCAATTCGTATCGACGATCGCGCCAGCCGCGCCGGTCGTTGCGACGGCTTCTACGAAATTGTGTCCGTCGAAATTTTCGCCGCGCAATGCGACGAAGAGTTCGCCGCGCTTGATCGTGCGCGAATCGGTGCTGACCTTATCGACTGCAACAGCGCCATCTCCGGTCGAAAGCGAGCCTCCGGCGAATGTCGCGATTTGAGTGAGCGTGAGCGGATTCATCGTTTCGAGGAAGACATGCGGAGAGCGTCGAAGGCGCATGCACTTCCCGGAATTGTGCATGCGTGAAAATTCGCAAGCATCATGTTGAAAACTCCACTGGATGATCCTCGATCGCACGTCGCGCGACTTGAATATCGTCGAACGGAATGGTGTGATCCGCGAACTCCTGATAATTTTCGTGCCCCTTGCCCGCGATCAAAACAATGTCGCGCGGTCGTGCGAGTTCGATGGCGCGATTAATGGCCTGCGTGCGATCGACGATTTTTTCGTAATGCGTCGAGCGGAAACCCTTTTCGATCTCGGCGACGATCGTGTCTGGATTCTCTTTGCGCGGATTGTCTGAGGTAATAATAGCATAATCAGCATGGCGATCCACGGTTTCGGCCATTAACGGGCGCTTCTGGCGGTCACGATTGCCGCCACAGCCAAAAACGGTAATTAATCGATGCGGCTCAAGCTCACGCAGGGTTTTGAGGACATTCCCAAGGGCATCCGGAGTATGCGCGTAATCGACAAACACTTGAAATTGTCGCTTTGCCGGAACCAACTCCAGACGTCCCGGCACTTGCGGCGACTTGGCAAGACTAAATAACGCGTCACGCAGATTGATTCCAAGTGAATTGGCCGCAGCCAAGGCCGCCACGGAATTCGAGACATTAAACCGGCCAATCAAGGGGACGCGGACCAGATAACTCTTGCCCCGAGCATCCAGCTGATAGGAAGTGCCGCTCTGCTCAACGCGGTAATTTGAAGCGCGGAAATCCGCGCGCATCCCCATCCCGTAAGTGATCACCGCGACGCGCTTGTCAATTTTGTCGAGCAGTTGTTCGCCATAGCGGTCATCAATATTTATAATTGCTATTGGTTTGCGCTTTTTCTTCTGGCTCTCGAGTCCGGCGAAGAGCTTCACCTTGGATTCGAAATAGCTTTTCATGGTCCCGTGAAAATCGAGATGGTCCTGTGTAAGGTTGGTAAAGACAGCGACGTTCCATTCGAGGCCGCGCGGGCGGTCCTGCGCGAGCGCAATCGAAGAGACTTCCATCGCGGCGGCCTTACAGCCCGCATTGACGATCTGCGCCAGTAGCTCCTGTAAATCGAGAGATTCCGGCGTGGTGCGAATGGCCGGCAGCATCCGCTCCCCGATCTCATAGCGCACGGTTCCGATTAATCCGCAACGCAAGCCGGCATTTTCACAAATGTATTTGATGAGAAATGTAGTAGTGGTTTTGCCGTTCGTGCCCGTGACCGCCGCCAGCTTTAATTTGCGGCCCGGGTGTCCGTAAAAGGTTGCCGCAAAATCAGCGAGCGCAGTCCGCGTGTTCTCGACGACAAGACAAGTTGCGCGCGGGTTCTGTTCCTCGCGTTCGGCAACGATTACCGTGGCGCCTTTTTCGATTGCCTGACCGATGAATTCGTGGCCATCGGATTTCTCGCCCCGCAGCGCCACGAACATGCCATTCCTTTGCACACGTCGCGAGTCATACGCGATGTTTTCCACCGTGCGATCAAGAGTCCCGATGATCTGGCGAACTGCAGTCGCGGAAAGAAGAGTCTTGAGCTGCATGAGGCTTTAACATGTCCGCAACGGGACGGATTCGCAGCCGCGAACCATGGCGAGGTATTCAACGGCGCGACGCATTGGTTAAGGCGATTCGTTCCGCCGGCCCGGCCTTGCGAATTCGTCCTGCCGGCGTTGTTTTTTCGACTCGCGCTACGGGAATCGCTTTGCGAATCTCCTCATGCGGCTCAAGATCTAGATAGCGGGCCGCCTTCTCCGCTACTCGGGAAAAAATTGGTCCAGCAATGAGCCCCCCGTAGTTTAGCTCCGGTTTACTGGTATGCGCATCATCGAGCACCACCAGGCCGACAAATTCCGGATGCTCTGCCGGCAGATAGCCTGCGAATGAAACAACATATTTCCCCTGCTCATATCCGCCTCGAGGATCAACCTTTTGGGCGGTTCCGGTCTTGCCCGCAATCGTAAAACCAGGAACAGCTGCGGCGGCAGCGGTGCCGCGATCGCTCACTACGCCGCGCAGCGCCTCACCGATTTCTCTGGCGGTTTCAGGAGAAATTACCTGACGCAGCGCTACAGGGGAAAGTGAACTGATGGTTTTCTCTTCCGATGTGGTGATCGATTTTATGATACGTGGCGTGACTAATTTGCCGCCATTGGCAATTACCGCCATTGCCACTGTCATTTGTAACGGGGTCACCCCAACTTCGTGACCCATCGGGATGCGAGTGATCGAGATTTTGCTCCACGCTTTCGGAGGACGGATCACGCCACCGATTTCACCCGGCAACTCAATCCCGGTCCGTTCACCAAATCCGAATCGACGTATGTATTCATAGAATCTTTGGTCGCCGACGCTCAGGGCGAGCTTGGCCGCGCCGATGTTGCTCGATTTCACGAGTACGTCGCGCACGCTCAGATACGAAAAAGAGCGATGATCGTGCAGCGCCGCGCCACCGAAATTCCACAGACCGTTCTCGCAAAAAATCGTCGAATCGGGCCGGAGTTTTTGTTCGTTGAGAGCAGCTGCGGCAGCAACGATCTTGAAGGTGGAGCCCGGTTCCATCATGTCGATGATGGCCCGGTTCTTCATTTCTTCAGGCTTGGCCTCGGCGCGAAGGTTTAAGTCGAAATCGGGCCGGTTGGCCATTGCCAGGATTTCGCCCGTCTGCGGCCGCATCAAAATGATCGTGGCTTTTTGAGGCGAATATTCCTTCATCGCGGCGTCGATCTCGTTCTCAACAATGTTTTGCAAACTAAGGTCGACAGTCAGATGAATCTGATAGCCGTCGCGCGGCGGCCGCTCCTGTCCGCGATAAGGCACGATCTCCTGGCCAGCGCGATTGTGTTCGATGTAGCGAAAACCATCCTGTCCATGAAGGTATTCTTCCATCGAGGCTTCCACTCCCTGGATACCGTGGTGGTCGAAGTCAGTGAATCCGATGACATGACAGAGCATCGAGCCGTTTGGGTAAACGCGAGTGGCGTCGTGCTCGAAATAAATTCCACGCAGATTAGCGGCACGAAGTTTTTCACGCAGCGCGCCCGCCTGGACCTCGGGCACTTCACGCTTGATGATGATGTAGCGGCGCTCACTGCTTAACTTTTCCGCAACCTGCGCAGCTGGAAGCCCGAGTTCCTTGCTCACGAGTTCGACGATCGCTTCTCTGTTATTAAGATGCGTAGCGTCGGCCACCACTGTTTGAACAGGAATGTTGTGCGCCAGGACTTCGTTATTCGCATCGAGAATCGTGCCGCGTTCTGCGTGGATGATTTGCTTATAGACGTGCTTTTCAGCGGCGAGACCGGCGTATTCGTCGTGCTTGATTGCCTGCAGATAGATTAAACGAAACGAAAAAATGCTGAATAGTCCGATAAAAGCAGCGCACACCAGTACGCAACGTGTTCGGCTGTTAATTTTCATTTTGCGCCGGAAGGATTGGCTACAGGTTGGATCGCATCCTCATCTGCTGAACGCGCAGGCATGGTGAGGCGCACAATATTGGCTTCCGAAATCGGCACCATTTTCAAGTAGCCTTCTTTCAAACGGCGTTGCAACGCCGAGCGCGAGGTCAACGCCGCGATTTGCGCTCCGGCTATGTCGTTTTGCGTTCGGAGCGCAGCGAGCTCAGTTTCGACCGCCTTCCTGCGCTCGCCCAGATGGTACAGTTGCAGCGTCAAATAAACGTAGCTCAACCCAGCCAGCGCCAGAAACGCCGTCACTACAATCCAGCGCGCGAGCGATGCCGCGTTCACTTTATTGCAATTTCTTCGACGCGAACGGTTCATTTAAGTCTTTTCGGCCACTCGCAATTTTGCGCTGCGTGATCTGGGATTCGTACGCCGTTCCTCTTCGGTCGGCTCGACTGGTTTTGGCGTAATCAATTTAAGATCGTAATCCGGATTGCGTTGCGGCGCGGGCCACTCGGGCTTGTCCAGCCATTCGCGGCTGCGATCGCGAAAGAAATTCTTCACGATCCGGTCTTCCAGTGAATGAAAAGTAATCACCGCAATGCGCGCGCCGCGCTCAAGACGAGCCGTCAGCACCTGCAGGCCGTCTTCGAGCGCGCCGAGTTCGTCATTTACTTCCATCCGCAGCGCCTGAAAGACCTGTGTAGCCGGATGATGACGGCCGTGGCGGCCGACCAGTTTTTCGATCGCCCGCGCCAGCGGCAGAGTTTCGCGAAACGGCGCACTCTTTCGCATCTTCACAATAAGGCTTGCGATACGGCGCGCCGCCGGCTCCTCTCCCAGCTCGCGAAATAGTCGGGTTAATTGTTCCTCACTGTATTCATTTACGATTGTGGCAGCGGTTAGTTGCGCCCGCGGATCCATGCGCATGTCGAGGGGGCCGTTTCGCATGAAGCTGAACCCGCGCTCTGCATTTTCGAGTTGCCGTGAGGAGACGCCGACATCAAGAAGCGCGCCGCCGATAGTGCGAATGCCGAGCTCATCGAGAACGCTGAGTGCGCACCTGAAATTCGCCTGTCGCACAACGAGGCGTTCGCCGAAGCGTGCCAGTTGCTCACTGACATATTGGACGGCGTCAGGATCCCGGTCCAGAGCTAGAACATTAGCCCCGCTCTCCAGAAACGCTTCGGTATGGCCACCGCCGCCGCATGTAGCATCTACGATCAACGAGCCCGGCTTTGGTTCGAGTAATTCCAACACTTCACTCTCGAGCACTGGACGGTGATATATGAATTCCTCCACTTCGGGTGCCTCCTCTTCGGCAGTAAACGGATCCACGGCGACCCACAAAGGCCGCTCAAACCAAAATGTGCTGATAACGTTTTGACCAAGCATCTGATTATAAGCCAATGACGTTTGCCACGTGCTGGTAGGTGGCTGTTTCCTCCTCGTGCGCTCGTTTCCAGCGTTGCGAATTCCAAATCTCAAATCGCCCCCGGTTACCGACCAGGGCAACTTCATCTTTCAGCCCGATCCTCCGGCAAAGCTCTTCCGGCAAAACAAGACGACCTTGGCGATCGGCGCTCGCGTGCTGCGCCCGGGAATGCAGATGCCGCAAAAAAATCCGGCGATCCCGTGCGGAAACGCCTTGGTTTGTCTCTGCCGCCAGACTCATTCGCGCAAACTCCTTCTGCGACATGACCAGCAGAAATTGATGAGTCGCCTCAGGCAAAAGGATGAATTCCTCTGCTTTATCCCGACGCCAGCGAGAAGGAATCGTAATTCGATTCTTCTCATCGATGGAGTGCCGAAATTCGCCGGCATAGAAGCGTTCGGGTGGAGAATCGTTATCCATGTACGAGTGGAGAATTCATCCATTTTGCTCCACTTGACACCACTTTTAACCACCGCCCTCCCGCCAGGTCAATAAAAAAATTCAGGCCCGTTTGCGCCTGCTCACCTCACTCGTAAGCTCCTCGGGTCATGAAATTTTTCCGGGAAACGGTCACAATCACTTGCGCGCTTGTCGTCTGTAGCTCCGAACTCGGATTGAGCCAGTCTCCAGACCAAACGCGGAGTGACGCCGTGCGGGTGACAGTTTCAATGCACCCAGACGGTTCCCGCACCGTTTACAACTTCGATAATGCGGAGCACAAGGCTGTGGCGACAACCACGGATCCTGATGGTAAACTCCGTGAGACGATTCGTTACGAACTGGATGAAGCAGGGCGTTTTTCGAGCGGTCAAATTTCAGGCCCTGATGGCCGCCTTCGTTTCAAAAGCCGTTACAAATACGATGATGCCGGCCGGCTCCTGGAAGAAACTCAAAGCGCCGGAGACGGCGCGCTCTTGCACAGGATCGTTTACAGTTACGATACTTCTGGCAAGCAAACCGGTTATTCGGTCTTTGACGCGTCCGGCAAACTGGTAGGTGGCACAAGCGCCGCCAGGGTACGGCCCTCGCCTACTCCTAAGGCTCGGCAGAAAGGCTCCCGATAGGAGAAGCGGTTTGCAAAATCGTCGAATGCTAACTGTTGCGTCAGGCGACCAGTCGCCTCTGCATCCGGCTGTTGGCTTGCCACAAGCCGTAAAGAAGATTACAAATCGGCGTGATTGATTACATCCAAAAGGGCGGCCTGTTAATGTGGCCAATCCTGGTGTGTAGCATTATCTCGATCGCCGTCTTCGCCGAACGCCTCTTTTATTTTCACCGTGCAACAATTCACGTCGGCGAATTCCTGAAGGGACTGTCGAACCTGATTCGGCGACGCAATTTCGCAGAGGCCCTACACGAATCCGCCGGCACTCCGGGCCCGGTGGCGCGAGTGATTCATGCAGCGATCATCCGGCACGACGCGCCTCGTACAGAGTTGCGCGACATCGTGCAGGAAGCCGCCCAACTTGAAGTGCCGAAACTTGAACGATTTCTCCCGGTCCTGGCCACGATAGCTTTTCTGGCGCCATTGCTCGGCTTGCTGGGGACGGTGGCGGGCATGATCGATGCGTTTGCGACAATCGCCTCAACCGGCGGCTACGCCACGCTGACTGAGCTTTCCAGCGGCGTGTACAAGAGTTTGTTGACGGCTGCCGCGGGCCTAGTTGTAGCTACTCCCACTTTTGTTGCTTACGGTTACCTTTCTTCGCGCGTGAATAACATGCTCCATGACATGGAGCGGGCGGGAATCGAGATCGTGCACATGCTTACCGAGAGCCGTCCGATCAGCGGGATCATCAGCTTTCAACCAGCCGCTGAGACTGGGCTCGAAGCACGCCCGGATTTATAGAATTCAGCTTGCGCGTGGCACTGGCATGTTGAGCGCAGCGAAACCTCTCTATTACTTTAGCGAAATAATCAGAGATTCTTCGCTTCGCTCGGAATGACATGAAGAGGACGCGTTAAATAATGAAACTTGAGCGCACGGTTAATTATAGCTTCGGCGGGCTTGTGCTGGTGGCGCTGGTGAACGTGGCTTTCCTGCTGGTTTTCTTTCTGTTGTTGAGTTCGAATTTTATTTTGCAACAGGGGATTTCTGTTTCCATGCCGTTCTCTCGTTTTACGCTTGGTCCACAGATTAATCAGCAGATCATCAGCATCACGGGCGGCGCAGTTCCAGCCATTTATTTCCGCGATCAGCGCGTGACCATGCAGCAACTTGGGCCATTGCTGGACGCGGCCAAGCGCGAAGGCCAATCAATCATCATCAAGGCGGACCGTTCCACTTCCTACGAAACGGTCGCTGAAGTGACAAATGCTGCTCTGGAACACGGCATCACATCCGTATCGCTTGCCGCCGCCACTCCGCCGCGATGAATAATCTCAATCCCGAGCTTGCGACGGACGCTCTGCTTTTTAGTTGGGATTCACCTCAGACGAAGAAAGCAGCTCTTCTGGCCTTTCTGGCGCTTTCCTTATTGGCACATGCCGGTTGCTTTTACATTTTTCAAGTTGTTTATCCGCCAACGGTCACGCTTCTGCCACCGCCGGCTCGTGTCGTCTTGATTACTCCCGCATCTGAAGAGGGCCGCACGCTCCTTCGGTGGATAGACTCAGAAGATCCTGCGGTTGCTTTTACTACTCATCGTCCGCCGGAAGCGACGTTCCGCGCTTTGCCGAAGGTTGAGCATGTTCCGTCCTATCATGCGATGGAGCCAACTCTGAAGGAACTTCCACCATTCGAAGTCGATTCGCGTGCGCCCGACTCTCAGCCACCGGGAGCGGTACCGTTTATGCGCCAACAAACAGCTCCCGCCGCGGAGCCCATTCCAACATCTGTTTCGTTTTCAAGCGAACTCAACCGCCTGGGAATTGCTACATTGCCCCCACTGAAGTTCGTCGCTTCAACTGGAGAAGCGCCTGAAGCAATTCGTTTTCGTGTGGCCGTAAGCGGCCTTGGAGAAATCAGGTACTGTTTTCCTATGAATTCCTCAGGCGATCCAGAGCTGGACGAACAGGCCCGCCTTTATCTCGCGCGTTGTCGCTTCCCTCGACAGATTGCTGGCGATGAAAAATCCGAAGCCCCATTGACCTGGGGGATGGCGACGATCGAGTGGGGCAGCGACATCACTCGTCCGCACGCAAAGCAGCCCGGCACCGCTACGCCGTGATCCAAGTTAGTCTCGCCGCCCTGGTCACGATTTATTTGCTGCTTTTTCTTGCGGCGGTTTTTCTCCTTTGGATAGTGGGTGAATGGAACCGCCGGCGGCGGGAGCGACGGGCTCTGGAGTATCGGCTGCGCTGTGTGATTTGCGCGTTCGAATTCGAGGATCGAACGGACGCCCTGCTTCCCCGGTGCCCGCGCTGTGGAAGTTTAAACGAACGATTTAGAATGGAGCAAATTTAAGATGGGAATGTGGATAGGCAGGAATCGCAAGGCACGAGTGACCTACGGATTTGATGAGATCGCGCTGGTCCCTGGGCGCGTGACCATCAACCCAAACGAGGTCGATATCACTTTCCGTTTGCCGCGCGGGGAAGCGGAGCCGCTCGAAATGAAAATTCCCATACTTGCCAGCGCCATGGACGGAGTTGTCGACGTTCGCTTTGCCGTGGCCATGAACAAATTGGGAGGCCTGGCCGTTTTGAACCTCGAAGGAGTGCAAACGCGCTACAAAAATCCACAGGAAGTGTTGCAAAAAATCGTCGACGCTGACAAATCCGAGATCACCGCGCTACTGCAACGAATTTATCAGGAACCCATTCAGGAGGACCTGATTGCGGCGCGTGTCCGCCAGATCAAAGACGGCCGTGTGTTGGCAGCGGTCAGCTCCATTCCTCAGCGTGCGTCCGAATTCGGCAACATCGCGCAGGAAGCGGGTGCGGATGTTTTCGTCGTGCAAAGCACGGTTTCAACTGTGCGACACATATCGTCGGAGTACAAGTCGCTTGATCTGGAGAAGTTTTGCCGAGAGATGCGCATTCCTGTGATCGTAGGAAACACCGTTGGTTATGATGTGACCTTCGAAATCATGGAGTGCGGGCCGGCGGCGGTTTTAGTCGGTGTCGGGCCAGGAGCGGCGTGTACATCACGCGGTGTGCTTGGCCTGGGGGTCCCGCAGGTGACTGCGACCGTCGATTGCGCGGCAGCGCGCGACGCTTATTTCAAAAAAACATCGCGCTATGTGCCCATCATTACGGATGGAGGAATGAGCAGGGGCGGCGATGTTTGCAAGGCGCTCGCCTGCGGTGCAGACGCTGTGATGGTGGGAAGTGCTTTTGCCAAGGCGAACGAAGCGCCCGGCAGTGGATACCACTGGGGAATGGCCACGCCACACGCCAATCTTCCTCGGGGGACGCGCATCAGAGTTGGCGCGACTGGCTCGCTGAAACAGATTTTGTTTGGTCCGGCAGAAGTTGACGATGGCAGCCAGAATTTGGTCGGCGCCATTACCACTTGCATGGGTAATGTCGGTGCCCGAAATATCGCCGAATTTCAGCAGACGGAAATTATCATCGCGCCTTCGATAAAGACTGAAGGGAAACTCTTTCAAACAGTTCAAAGCGTTGGAATGGGAACGAGCTGAAGTTTTGCCGGTTCAACGCTTCACGCTTAACGATTCATTGCCATGACCGATCGCAGAGTAGTTATCACCGGACTGGGCGTGGTCACGCCGCTTGGCAATGATGTCGAGACGTTTTGGTCCAATCTGAAGAATGGTGTCAGCGGCATTCGCACCATCGATGCATTCGATACCACCGGGTACGAGTGCAGAATCGGAGGGGAAGTTCGGGACTTCGATCCCAAGCCGTTCTTCAAAAATCCGAAGGACGTCCGCCGCACCGATCGATTTACTCATCTCTCGATGGTGGCAGCAAAACTGGCTCTCGAGGACAGCGGTGTTGACGTGGCGAATCTAAAACACCGGGACCGTTTCGGCGTGATCGTCAGCACCGGAATTGGTGGACTAAAAACGTTGCAGGATCAGTTGCGCGTCTTGCTGACAAAAGGGCCCGGACGTAACTCACCGTTCACCATTCCGATGTTGATCAGCAACATGGCGAGTGGCGTGATCTCGATGGAGTTCGACCTACAGGGCCCCAACTTGTGTATCGTCACCGCCTGCGCGACATCCAACAACGCCATTGGCGAATCCTGGCGGATTATCAAATTCGGTGATGCCGATATTTTCCTGGCCGGCGGTTCGGAGGCGTCCATCGTCGAAATTGGCGTTGCGGGATTTTCAGCAATGAAAGCGCTGAGCACCCGCAACGACGAACCCGAGCGCGCCTCTCGGCCGTTCGATCGCGATCGCGACGGTTTCGTAATGAGCGAAGGCGCTGGAATCGTTGTGGTCGAGGAATTAGAGCATGCCAAGGCGCGTGGCGCGAAAATTTACTGTGAACTCACCGGATACGGCGTTTCTGCTGACGCTTATCACATGACAGCCCCCCCGCCAGATGGTGAAGGCGCCGCGCGCGCGATGCAAATGGCGCTCGACCACGCGCGTCTGTCACCTGATCAGGTCGATTATATCAATGCACATGCGACGTCCACCGATATTGGCGACATCTGCGAGACACGCGCGATCAAACAAGTATTCGGAGACTATGCATACAAGGTCGCCGTCAGCTCTACCAAGTCCATGACCGGTCACTTGTTAGGGGGCGCTGGCGGAATCGAAATGGCCGCGTGCGCACTTGCTATCCGCGATTCAGTCGTGCCGCCAACCATCAATTTGGAAAATCCGGGCAAAGAGTGTGACCTGGATTACACTGCAAACGTGGCACGCGAAAAGAACGTGCGCGTAGCTCTCAATAACTCGTTCGGTTTCGGCGGCCATAACGCTACGTTAGTCGCCACCGCGTTTGAAAAATAATGCTAAGCCGCGAACACAGCCGGCTCGCCGGGGCGCGCCCGCTATGTGAATCGCCTTTGACTAGTCACTCCTCACCGGCCACTATTTTCACTACTCAGACGCGGGCATAGCTTAATGGTAAAGTTCCAGCCTTCCAAGCTGGCAATGCGGGTTCGATTCCCGTTGCCCGCTCATTTGCTCGTTCCCTTTAACCAGACATGAACAAATGTCGGCGGACATTGTCGAATGTTCTGACTTTTAGTTCTGACCAACTCTGGCATGAATCACAAAGGAGGCACATCAGCCTCCGAAAAGCCCATACTGGATCGCCTGTTACAATGGCGTGGGAAGTAACGGAAATGTTCGGCGGTTCAAACGAAGTACAAAAACGACTGACAAAAAGTTGGCTCAGAAATTGGCCGATGAATGGGAAGCACTCGAAAAGAAGGCTGGGGAGAAACGGCTGACTGAAAGCCGTTGCCGCAAAGTCATCTCGGACATGTACGAGCGTATCATTGGGGCACCGCTACATTCCGCACGGCCCGCGAGTATCTGGCCGAATGGGTAGAGAGCAAGGAAAACGAAATAGAACAGCGCGCTTTTTGGAAATACCAGCAGATCGTTTCGGCCTTCACCCAATCGGCTGCCGCGAACTTGGTGCGCGACTTAAACTTCGACGGGACGATCGTAGGTAACGTTTTTGCGCAGCCGCTTTACCTTGACAACGGCCCCGGAGGGAGGCCGACGATCATCGCGGTAACCGAATCGAACAACGTTTATGCACTCGACGCTGTTAATGGTACCATAATTTGGCAGCGAAATGTAGGCGCTCCAGTGCCGGCGCCCGATCTCTTCTGCACTGAGGTTGGTTCCATGGGGATCATCAGTACGCCTGTCGTCGATGTTGGTTCACGGGCGCT
>JBKPLD010000011.1:0-5444 GCA_046731415.1 Verrucomicrobiota bacterium | reverse complement strand
GCCTGGAATGGATGAAAAAGACATCGAGGTGACCTATCTCGATGGCGGGCTCACCATTAAAGGCGAGAAACGCGAAGAGCACAAAGAAGAGCGGGGCGATTATTGTCGTTCGGAGCGGCAGTTTGGCGTTTTCGAGCGCACCGTTCCGCTGCCTTCGGAGGTCAATGCAGACAAAGCCAAAGCTTCCTTCAACAAAGGGGTTTTGAAAATTACGCTCCCGAAGACCGAGGAAGCCCGTTCATCTCGGAAAACCATTCCGGTCCAGGGTTGAGACAAAGCTTCCTGCCTTAACAGAAGGAGGTGAGACTTGTGGACAGAATTACGAAGAGGATAACCGTTGTTGGAACCGTGACGCTGATCGTTGGCCTGGCGCTCGGTCTCGGCATTGGTGTTTGGTCTGTGAAAAATTCGCGGGCCGGCAGCGTGTCTACCGTTCAGTCCAGCCTGAGCAGCCCAACGCCATCCGCGACCGCAGAGCCGTTGTTCGGAAAAAATGAACGGGACCCGTTCAAGGAAATCGAACAAATGCAGGAAGAGATCAACCGCGCTATTCGCAATGCGACGAAGCAATTTGCTTAATCCCGGTGCGACGGTGTTTAGGCCGGACGCGGGTTATTCCTCATCGTTCGATTTGCATGATCGGAAAGATCATTTCGAGCTCCGCGCTTATTTGCCTGATGCGAAGGCGTCGGACGTGAACGTGAGGATCGACAATGATCAGACGCTGCACGTCGGCGTGACCCAGCGAAAGCAGCAGACCAAGAGCACGAGTGGTGGCAGCGCCAGCTTGACCGAGCTTGGTCATTATGAGCAAGTCGTTACTTTGCCCGAGCCGGTAAAATCGAGCGAAATGAAGATCGATCGCCACGGTCACGAAATCGTGATCACAATTCCAAAGGCCAAAACGGGTTAACCGTCCAACTAAGGGGAAACGTCAAAAGGCGCGGACATTCGCCGCGCCTTTTCTTTTTGCTTTTCAGAGCATTCAGGAAGCCAAGGAACAGAAATCGCTCGATGACCGCTATTTTTTGCAAATCTTGTCTCCTTCAAGAAAACTGTGCTTCGTCTATCGAGTACGGAATAATGCCCGCGAGTGTCGCTTGCGATGTGTTTACACTTCGAACTTGTTCGTGGGCCAGCACTGCGCCTTCGCGCTGACTGCCATGACCAGGAATCATGATTAGGATTCCAAAAACCAAAACGGGTTGACGCCCTGATTTTCAATATACCAAAGGAGGGCCGCATCGTTGGCTTTGATATTTAACAGACGGATCAATTAATCCCGAACAGTATTCATCCCCTGTCGCACGATCCGATCGATTAATTGCGGATAGGACAAACCCGCTTTTCCTGCTGAAAGCGCAAAGTCTTCATCGTTGGCGAGAATTGGATTTGGGTTCGCCTCGATGAAATAAACCTCGTTAGCTGGCGTCAGCCGGAGGTCAATACGAGCGTAGCCGTCGATCGTGAGCAGACGATAAATGCGTTTGCAGGTCTCCTCGATGTGGCTGACGAGCTGCGGATCGAGGTCTTCGGCGAACTGATTTTCCAATCCCCAGCGCTTGCGATATTCGTCGTCCCATTTGGCTTTGAAAGTCGCGATCTTCGGTTCGTTAGGCGGCACTTCGCGAAATACCAGCTCGCGGACGGGAAGAACCGTGAGTCGCACGTTGCCCATCAAACTCACATAGAGTTCACGGCCCTCGATGTATTCCTCGGCGATCGCGTCGCTATTGTATTTCTCGTGAATGAAAGCCACGCGCTCGCGAAACTGTTCATCATTAGCAACGAATGAAGCCTGCGATATCCCATAGGATGCTTCTTCCTTCACCGGCTTTACCAAGATGGGGAATTTGAGCTGTTTTGGTCGCGCAATGCGTTGGCCCCTCGGAATGACAAGAAAATGTGGAACGTGGATGCCATGATAATGAAGGATCTTTTTTGAGATGCCTTTGTGTTTGCAAAGCGTGAGACCAGTCGAGCCGCAGCCGGTGAATGGCAGGCCCTGCATCTCGAAAAACGAAACGATGTTTTGATCGAAGCCCGGGTTATTCCGGAACTGTTCGACCAAATTGAAAAGAATATCAGGCGCGAAAGTCTCCAGTTTTTGGCGCACCAGATCGACATTGTCGTAAATGGCAAGATGCTCCGCTGTGTGACCAACCGCGCCGAGTGCCGCCATGACATCCGCCTCGGTTTTCCAGTCCTTCGTCTTCAGCTCCTTTGTGAAATCCTGGTCCACAGTCGTAGCGCTGGTACCGTCGAAAAGCACGAGAACTTTGAGTTTCTTTTTCACGATTCGTTGGTCATTTGGTGCGTTTGAATTTTCCGGTGAAAAGATAATTCATCACCAGCGTCGTGATGAACGCGGAGACGCGGAAATCCTGTTGCGGATCGTCATTGAGGACGTAAAGCCCAAGCTGATCGCAGCGGCGGGTAAGCCGGGCAAGTAACTGGTTTACCCGAAACTTTTTTTCGTTCGTCCATTGGCAGACTGCATTCAATAATCGCCGCCGTCGTCGTTGCAGATATACGCTGGCTTTGATTCCCGCTGGCGCCGCGAACAGCTGCCGCAAATCGGCATCGTAGAAATTCGGGTACGCATCTTCGTAGAGTTTTCGTTTGCGCGCATAGTAGGTCTTGAGTTTGACGTTCAAGCAATCGTAATCAGCGACGCGATACCCGGGAATGTGAACTGGTGGCTTGCCGGCCAACGTACGCATTAACTCATTCACGTATTCCAGTTTTCGGAGCGCCCCCCACCGCGCATAACGTTTTTGCCAGTCGAGCCCGGGCGTAAGCCAGACCGCGAAAGTCTCCGCGAAATCTTCGTCAGGATGACTCTGTGCGTACCAATCTTCGAGATGCATGACATAGCTGCGGCTGAACGGGCGCGGCCGGTAACTGTCCGGGGTTTCCTCACGTGAAGTTTGCCCGAAAAGTTCCTGCCACTTCTTCTTCCGGGTGAGGCGATACGCATACATGTAAGCATGACCAGCTTCATGTCGCATCAATTTCATGAACCATTCGGGCGTCTCCCCCTCGACTTCGAGCATCATCGTCCGCTCCAATGCGCGCAATCGGTCGTGCACGAGAAAAAAGGGAATGAAAATCGCTGGGATGCCGATTGGCACAAACCATTCATCGCCGATGTGACACGGCGGATGGAATACCAGTTCGCGCGCCGACAGTTCGTCATATAACTGCCGGATGAGCGGTTGCAGTGCGGTGTCTTCAAGCCGCAGGCCAAGCGTGGAGATCCGGCGCTCGAGAAGTTCCTCGTCGCTCAACGATGCCCAATCGCCAGCTTCCATTTTGCGCATGGTATCATCGAGATCTGCCCTGTCACGCCTTGCCAAGGGCTGAATTCGGATTGGACTTGAGTGTTGTGCGCTTGAGGTTGAATCGCGAACGTCAGCAAAGTCTCAACTCTAATGAAAAAAGCTGAAGAAAAGCATTATCGCAGACCTGAAGATGGTTATTCGGCGCGAAGAGTGCTTTCCGAACCCTTTGAAGTCCGTCGAGCCACGGCACACGATGCCGACATCATCGCGTGGCATCGAGCGCGAATGTTTCAGGATATGGGAGATGTTTCAGGGGATGCCTTTGAAATTTTACGCGCAAAGGCGCGGACACGACTGAAAGAATGGATTCACAACGGCAACTACGTCGGATGGCTTGCAACTCCGGCCGATAAGCCAGAAATGATCGTTGCTGGCGCTGGCGTTCAGTTGCAGCCGATCCTGCCGCGACCAGTTGATGTATCGACCGTCGGTGAGGGCCGGCAGGGAACGATTGTGAACGTCTTTACCGAACCGCAATGGCGACGACGCGGCATCGCCAGCCTGCTAATTCAAGAGATTATCATCTGGTCCAGGAACCAACAGCTTGATCGACTCATCCTTCACGCTTCCGACGAAGGCCGCTCGATTTATGAGAAGTTGGGATTCGTCGCGAGCAACGAAATGCGCTTCGTGGTCGATTCGCAGTCCCTGCTCGGGACACCCGATCAGCAGCTCTGATTATCGAGTCCTAATCGAACGAAAAATCACAGCTTCGCATACACGCCTAGGAGAGGACGGCGCGACGGCGTTTTCGAACGGAAATCGCTAACGAAACCCTCCCGCGTGCGGAGTTCCACGTGTCCAACACTGCGAGACGTGCCATATACGAGCACAGAACCGACTGGCGCGGAGAATGGATCTGACACGGGGAGTCGTTTGAAGCCGTAGTTACTGACGAGTTCCTGCGCAGCGTCCCTGGCGAGTTCGGTTTTCGGGCGGGAATCGATAACACCGGAAGCAAGCAATGCGTCTTTTACGTAATGCCAGCATCTCGAGCGCGAATGCGCATGGGCGCGTTCCTGCGCGATGCTCGCGGCTTGCATCAATCTGCTATCGATGTGCCGGTCGATCTTGCCATAAGGGTAAACAATCTGCCTGGGATAATACTGTGTGATGACCGGGATCGACTCGCTTTTGCCTCCGGGGGTTTTAAAGCTGAAGCGGGAATAGGGTTGTGTTGTATGGGTTACGCTCTGTTGTCCCATTGGCCGAACCGGTTCCATCGTGAATGTTCGTCCCGATTCTTTGGCGACTGGTCGCGCCTGCTCTTTGACAGCTGTTTGTGTCGGCTCCTTCGCGGCGACTTGTTCCGGCTCCTTGTTGACGGCTGGTTTTGACTTCCTCGAGGTCACCGACGTTCGTTTTTTCGTGACCGCCTTTATCGGCTTATCCGGAGTACTCGGTGCCGACTTCTGCGTGATCACCTGAACTATGTCGTCCGCTTTCTTTTGATCATGGCTTGTAAGATCCAACGACGAAGGGGCCAACGCTTGCGCGCGAAGCGCAGCGCTGGAAATGACAAAAAGCGATGCAGTTGCGAATGCCCAGCGGGCAGGTCGTTTCCCCACGAAGGCGAGGTTATGCCGGGAATCGCGCCGCTAGGCAAGCTTTTTTTTCCTATTTTTTCGCCAGGTTCCAGAGCCAAAACGTGACCGGTCGGAAAGCAGGATCCGTTGTAAATCTGCGTCTCTCGCGCGTGTCTTCGTTGAGGAATTAATCGTAAGGAAAATAATCCGGCCCATATTGAGGCGGAGGCGCAAACATTTGATCGCGCTGGATCAAAGCGCGGCGATGCCTGCGCGGGGTAGATTGATTTTCGTTCGAATCGGGCGCGACGATTCTGGTGCGGCCCGACGGCAAACGGTAAATCAGCCTTCCATCGGACGTAATTCCAAGCATTCGGACGCGCACAGAACCCTGACGAGGCGACGACGTAGAAGAGAAGCGTTTCTTTTTACTTTGCGAACTCGACTGAGAACTAGTCGCCGGTTGCGCCTCTTCGGAGGCTTTCGGAGATGCAGCAGTCGGCTCGTTTTCAATAGAGCTTTCCGGAACCGCACCCGGGGAAGTAGCAGCGACAGCATCCGGTGTTGCGGCGGC
>JBKPLD010000010.1:0-23427 GCA_046731415.1 Verrucomicrobiota bacterium | reverse complement strand
CGCAGATTGCGCCAGTTGAACTTTGAATATTGGGGCGTTAGTCGTTCGACGTTGAAACCTGTTTTCACAGCACAAGCCATTTTAGTCGGCCTGAACTTTTCTTAGTTTCCCATAAGCGGACACCACCAAGAAACGCATTTTCGTTTCGTCCGCGTTCTGTTCGTTCTGGCAGGCGCTCGAAACGGTGGACGAGACCGCCGCCAAGAACGACGTAATCGGCGATAAAGGATTTTCTTAACTGAGTGACCGCGTAAGCTACTTCTCGCTTCCATTTTTTTTCGCCTAAGAGCGTCAGGCCTGGAATTCCAAGGTAATTTTCAATGATGTGTCCGTGGCGATACGGTAGATCGCCAAGTTCAAGCGGCATCAAGGTTTTGTCCCACAATAACGCGGACCCCAGGCCAGTGCCGAGGCCCAGAAAGAGCATCCGTCCACCGTGATAACTACCGAGCGCCTGCAGGGCAGCGTCGTTGACAACGCGCACTGGAATACCCAGCGCGCTGGCAAAATCGAAACCAACCCATCCCTTGCCCAAATGTTTGGGATCTTTTGCGATTCGTCCCCTGCGCACCGGCGCGGGAAAACCGATGGAGGCACAGTCGAACTTCCAACCGCGCACGGTTTCCTTAAGTCTGGTGACTAGTTGTTGAGGTTTGAGTCGCGGACCGGAGGGAAATTCACGCTCACCGCGGGAGGACCTCAGCAGTTTTACGTATGTACCGCCGACATCGACAACCAGAACTTTTTCCTTCATGTCCCCGACGCGTTAGGCAGGGACTAGCGGTCACGTCGCACCCCTCGCCCAAAACGCTGGAAGATGCTCTTCTGTTCTGGTTTTGCCGCCGTGCTGGCTGGCCAGCATTCTACTATCTCAAGGGCGACAAAGCGAAAGAGCATCTGGCGCGCAGATTTCAAATCGAGTCGCAGGTTCTTCGCGATCTGTTGCACTGAGCGGCTGCCATTGAATTGCGACGCGAACTGCGCTTCATCTGGAGTCAGCTTCAACTTTTGGACACGCTCGAAGCCGTCTTTTGTATAAGCCGGAATGGATGCGGGTTCGAAGTGCGCAGTCTCATCGATGTTCTCAACAAAACGCAAGGTTTCCAAGGCCCAGTCGCGGACATTCGGCTCTCCGGGAACATCCGTAGAATTCGCTAACAGGTCGGCATTTTTTTCAAACATGATCCAGACCCGCGGTGCTGCCCAGAGCTGAGAGAAGAGCTTTTGCCCATATTGCTGCATCAATTCCAACGCGGGCTCGCGATCTATCAGGTCCTGCCGGGCAAGAGCGAGGAAGAATGGTGTTCCAGTTTTCCTCTGTTGATCACGCGCTCTGGCACTCTCCACTACATCAACGTTAGCGAGAATGGCGGGTGTCTCCGGGCAATAAAGTTCCGGATCCCGGGTCGTAACAAAGACGATCTCACCATCGCGCACCAAAAGGTCGATTGGCTCCTGCTCCCAAAATGATCGCAGAAATCCTGTGAGCTTTTCTCTCGAGATCGCCTGCAGCGCGCGATTCAACGGAAAGAAGGCCGTGTGACCGCAAAAATAAACATCGGCTGTGCGAGACTCCTTCGAAGGCGTTAGGTCTTCGGATAGATCGCTGGTGGCCGGATCAGCCCAATCGGCTGGCTGTTGCGAAGCACTCCACCAATCGTCCGATTGCGCAGCTTCTGCGCCTGTGGCGGCCTCCTGCAGCGGTTCGTCCGTCTGCGGAACCTCTTGGAGCGGCTCATCTGCCTGCGGAACCTCGGAGCCTTCCGTTTGCTCTTGTTCTTCGCTATTCGAAGATTCGATTTCAGCTTCTATTGATTTGGGTTCGCCGGATGATTTCCGCATAATACTCCTCTCGTGCTAAGCAAATCCCATGTAAAGGCTTTAGCAAGCGACCAATCATGGGAATGAGGATGTCTCTCGGGTCGTCGAGAAGCGTCGCGCGAGTTCGCGCCGGCTGATTTTTCCGCGCTCGTTCGTTGGGATGGTGTCCACGATAAAAATCCGCTTCGGCACCTGCCACGTGCTTAGCGCGCCACGGCAAAACTGCAGGAGATCAGTCTCGCTAACTTCTTGCGCCGCCACCACACACGCTGACACTTCTTCGTTGCGTAATGCTCTCGCGCCTGCGGGACGACCAAACACCACTGCCTGGCGAACGCCGGTGAAGCGCAGCAACTGCGCTTCCACTTCTGCGGGATTCACCTTTTTACCCGCGACGTTGATCACGTCCGAAATTCTACCGACGATCTTGAATCGAGAGCCATGCTGCGCCAATAGATCGTCGGGAACAAAGACTCCATCGCCCAATTTTTCCTGACTCGGTTCCGGAAAATAGCCATCACCCACAGCGGCGCTGCGTACGCGAACTTGGGTCGCTGACCCTTTTGGATCGACCATTTCAAGGGTGACACCTTTCATCGCCTCGCCAACGAACCCTTCGCTCGAGTTACTCGCGTCGCGATCGTAGCAAATACCGCCACATTCCGATGCACCGTAAAACGAGTGGATTGGAAGATTAAACTTTCCCTGAAATTTCTTGGCAACCGCGATCGAGAGAGGCGCCCCCGCAGAGATGCAAAGGCGAAGTTTGGATAGCTTTGGAACATGTTCCATTTCACAAAATGCCTGGTAGAAAACAGGCATTCCCGGGAAAACGGTCGCATTACTGTGGGCAAGATCGGCGAGAATGGCGCGTGGTGTTCGGTCACGACTGATGACGATGGGAACGCCGCGCGCGATCAATGGCGTGAGAAGGTTGCTGAATCCGTAAGAGTGTGAAATCGGGATAACACCGAAATTCAGATCGGCATCACTAATTCCCATGGTGTCGCAAATTTGATTGCAATCGGCCACGAGCTGCTCGCTGCGAAAACGAACGGCGCGCGGTGTGGCTGTAGTGCCGGAGGTAAGCTTCAGGAGATTCGGCGGATTTTTGCCCCAGTTTGCTGTCGTGTCGGTTCCCCCCAGTCGAAATATCTCGAGAACGCCTCCGCTTGGGACATCCTCCTTCGTCAAGCCTCCGGCGGATGAGGCGCATACTACAGCTTTCACCCGGCAAATTTTTAAAGCCTCGTTGCGTTGTTGTTCGTTGATCGATTGTTCGAGGGGAAGAACAACCAAGTGCCTGCGCAAGCAACCGATCAAAATCGATGGCCAATCTTCATGGTTGCCGATCTGGACGGCGAGAACCTCGCGCTCGCGGAGACCGTCGAAGCCAGGCGATAAATCTCGTGCGCGCTTTTCGACCTCGCCGAATGTCCGGAGTACTTCGCCGTTTGCTGCGAAAATCGCCGCCGCATCGCGTTTGCGCGCGAGTGTTTCATCCCACGCTTTCAGCAATGAATCCGAGGATTTCATCGCTTGCGCGGAGCTCGTTGCAAGAGTAGATTCCGCGCTCCTTTCCAAAGATGAAGACTGGTATTCATCCAGAGTATTACGAGACCGATATTGTGTGCGCATGCGGTGCGGTGTATCACACGCGCTCCACACGCCGCGATATTAAGATCGGTATCTGCGCTGCTTGTCATCCCTTTTTCACCGGTGAACAGAAGTTCGTGGATACGGCCGGGCGCGTCGAGAAATTTGCCCGCCGCTACGGCAGCACCAAAGCCGCGCGAGCCGAAAAGAAAGCTTAGGTTCTTGTAGAGGCGTTCGCTGGCGGCGAACGCCTTGTCCGCGGCTGACACAGCCGCCACTACAACGCATGGACTTTAACTCCCTAATTCAACTCAAACGCGAGCGCTTCGGTCAACTCGAGCGCGATATTGCCGACCCGGCGCTTTTTTCCAATCGCCAACGAGCCAAGGCAATCATGCGGGAGCACGCGAGCATCAAACAACTACTTGCGAAATGGGAGGAACTTGAAGCTGCGCGCAAGCAATTGGAGGACAATCAAGAGCTGGCAATGTCTGGCGACGTTGAGATTGCCGCCATCGCTGACGACGAGATTCCAGAGCTCGAAAAACGAGTCACCGACCTCGAGCGCGAAGTTCAGATTGCGTTGCTGCCTCCGGATGAAAATGAAGACCGCGACGCCATCGTGGAAATCCGAGCCGGGGCCGGTGGAAGCGAAGCAGCCATTTTCGCCGCCGACCTCTACCGAATGTACCATCGTTACGCCGAATCTGCCGGCCTCAAGAGCGAGGATCTCGAATCGAGTCCATCGGAGCTCGGTGGATTTAAGGAAGCGATCTTCCGCGTTTCGGGCGAATCTGTTTTTCGTAAACTGCGTTATGAAAGCGGAGTGCATCGCGTGCAACGGGTCCCGGCGACCGAGGCGCAAGGACGCATTCATACATCGACAGCGACGGTCGCTGTGTTGCCGGAGGCCGAAGAGGTCGATCTTGAATTGAAGCCGGAGGAGTTGCGAATTGAAGTTTCGCGCTCCGGAGGTCCCGGTGGACAAGGCGTGAATACGACGGATTCCGCCGTGCAGATTCTGCACATTCCGACAGGCACAATCGTGCGTTGTCAGGACGGTCGCAGTCAGATCAAGAACAAGGAGCGTGCGTTATCGATCTTGCGCGCGCGGTTGCTGGAACGAAAGCAGCGCGAGGAAGCCGAAAAATATAGTGCGCAGCGCCGGGGTCAGATCGGGACCGGCGGGCGAGAAGAAAAAATTCGCACCTACAATTTCCCGCAAAATCGCGTTACGGACCATCGCATCGGCCTGACGCTTCATAACCTCGATCGCGTGATCGAGGGCGATCTCGACGAGTTGATCAACGCGTTGCAAGCCGCCGATGTGACCGAACGCTTGAAAGACTCAGCAGTGGCGGCTGGCGCGTAACGCGCAAGAGCAGCATGCTCGATCTTCAATCGAAGAGGCGAAATCACTACGGTTTTCAGCTAATTAGCAACGATGACCGTTCTCGAAGTGCTGCAAGCGACGACGGCTTATTTTAAGAAGCACAATATTGAAAGTCCGCGATTGAACGCGGAACATTTGTTGGCGCATGTTCTTGGGCGGAAGCGGATTGATCTTTATCTGGAATTCGAGCGCAAGTTGACTGAAATAGAACTGGGGCCGTTGCGCGAATTGGTGAAGCGTCGCAGCGAAGGCGAGCCACTGCAGCATCTTCTCGGCACGGTGGAGTTTTGCGGCTACGTTTTTCTTTGCGACAAACGCGCAATGGTGCCTCGGCCGGAAACCGAGCAACTCGTCGAATTGGTCCGATCCACAATCCGGAATCCGCAAGTCGCAATTCTGGACGTTGGCACCGGCAGCGGTGTAATTGCGCTCAGTCTCGCAGCGGAATTTCCGGAGGCAAAGGTTCTGGCGGTCGACCTTTCGGATGATGCGCTCGCGCTGGCCCGAGAAAACGCCGTCAGGCTAAATTTAAGCGGACAGGTGCGGTTTCTGAAAAGCCGGTTGCTCGAAAATGTTGAGGGAACTTTTGATCTCATCGTTGCGAACCTTCCTTACATCTCTGCGCGGGACCGGGACACTCTTTCCCCCGAAGTCTTGCACGATCCGGAGATTGCATTGTTCGCAGGCGAACGCGGCGACGAACTATTGCGCGAATTGATTGTACAGGCGCCATCGCGGCTCCGGGCGGGTGGAATGCTGGCCTTAGAAATAGGACTCGGCCAGAGCGAGGCGCTTCTTTCGGCTCTGGCGGAAAAAAATTACCGCGACATTTGTTCGAAGAACGATTATAACGGCCTCACACGATTCCTTTTTGCCAGGTATGGATAAGATCCTCGTCCACGGCGGCCACCCGCTTTCCGGTTCTATCAAGGTCAGCGGCTCGAAGAACTCTTCGCTGCCGATCCTGGCCGCGACCCTGCTTACTCGAGAACCCTGTATCGTCCACGGCGTACCCGACCTGAGCGACACGCATTACATGCTCCAAATTCTAACCCACCTGGGCGCGCAGGTGGAACGCGCCAGCGGAACCGTCACTGTCACGGCAGAAAAGACCCACTCGGTTGCGCCGTACGACGTCGTGCGTAAGATGCGCGCTTCTGTTTGTGTGCTGGGACCGTCGTTAGGCCGTTGCAAGGAAGCGACAGTGGCTCTGCCCGGTGGCTGCGTCATCGGTGACCGGCCAATTGATCTGCATCTCAAGGGTTTCGAAGCGCTCGGCGCGGCGGTGCGCGTGGAGGGCGGCGACATCAAGGTGTTTGCGCCGAAATTGAGCGGAGCGGTGGTCAACATGCAGGGTAAATTCGGTCCTAGTGTTCTCGGCACGGATAACGTGATGATGGCGGCCGTGCTGGCCGATGGAGTGACCGTGATCCAAGGAGCGGCACAAGAGCCGGAGGTGGTGGATCTGGCAACATTCCTGAACAAGATGGGCGCAAAGATCGAAGGTGCTGGAACGCGCCGAATCATCATTGAAGGTGTGCCTGCTTTGCACGGTGCCGAACACTGGGTAATCCCAGACCGGATTGAAGCTGGCACATTTCTGGTGGCCGGTGCGATCGCCGGGAACGGGGTCACGGTCAAGCGAGTGCAGCCAGAGCATGTTCGCACAATCACCGACGCGCTCGCGAAATGCGGTTTCCATATCGATATTGGTGACCATGCCATTTCCATCCTGCCCAACGGCGACGCGAGCGCGTTGGAGCTAACAACAGCACCGTACCCTGGTTTCCCGACGGACATGCAGGCTCAAATGTGCGCCTTGCTCTCCATTACCAAGGGCATCAGTTCCGTGACCGAAAACGTTTTTCCACAGCGTTATATGCATGTGGCGGAGCTAAAACGCATGGGGGCGCAAGTGCAGTTGGAAGGGGCGACCGCTGTAATCGATGGTGTAAATGGTCTTCTGGGAGCACCAGTAATGGCCAGCGATCTGCGCGCCTCAGCCGCGCTGGTTCTTGCGGGATTGAAGGCCGACGGGGTTACCGAAGTCAGTCGCGTCTATCACATTGATCGTGGCTACGAACATCTCGATGAAAAATTGAGCGAACTCGGCGCACACATCGAGCGTGCAAAAGCAGCGTAGTCTGATCTTTTTCCTTGCTCTTGTGGCGGTCAGCAGGCAGGCGTTGTGATACAGAAACGAAAGGACAAATATGGATCAAACTCCGCCACCAACCCCGTCAACATCATCCGATGTCCGAACGTGGTGCGTCCTCTGCCACGCGAGCGCATTACTCGGATTATTTTTTCATTTCCTGGGCCATATTCTGGGACCACTTATCGTTTGGCTCATGAAACGTGGTGATGCGCCCGAGATCGACGCCTACGGAAAGGAGTCCCTCAATTTTCAAATCTCGATGCTGATCTATGATGCCGTCGCCGCAATTCTCTGCATCGTGCTTATAGGCGTTCCGATTCTAATCGCGCTCTGGGTTTTGAATACGGTTCTTGTAATCATTGCGTCAGTAAAAGCTGGTCAGGGAGAGTTCTATCGCTATCCGTTTACGATTCGCTTTATTAACTGAATGGGAAGATAGACTTCCGGCCTGTCGGGGCCGACAAGCACCGTGCTTTCGAATCCGCATCATGGCCGGAACGCGTGGGCGCGACGAAGGTGACAATTAGCAAGGACGGATGAGTCAACGCACTGAATCGACGGGCTGGAAGCCCGTCAGCCGAGTCAGGCAAGATGCCTGACTTCCATCAATCGACGCAACGTCTTTAGATTGATCACATCCTCTCGCAGGTCCTTTCCCTTCGGGGTTTCGAGCACTTTCGGGATTTTGCGGAGGCGCGGGCTACCCATGATGAAACGGAAAGCAGCGAGCCCTATTTTACCCTTGCCGATGTGTTCATGTCGATCGACCCGCGAACCGCAGGCAGTTTTGGAGTCGTTTAGATGAATCGCAACGAGCCGATCCAGGCCGACGGCACGATCGAATTCGCGGAACGTCTTTCGAACTGAGGCGTCAGTGCCAAAGTCATAACCCGACGCGAAAACATGCGCGGTGTCGAGGCAGACACACAATCGCTCTGGTTCACGCACGCGGCTGATAATGTATGCAAGATGCCCGAATTTATGTCCCAGACATGATCCCTGGCCGGCGGTCGTTTCAAGCGCGATCCGTGTTTTGATTTTCGGAAGGCCCGAGAACACTCGGTCAATCGATTCTACAATTTTTTCGAGCCCCGCTTCTTCGCCCGCGTCGAGGTGCGCGCCAGGATGCAACACCAAAAATGGGAGTTCCAACTGATCGGCGCGAACCAGTTCTTCCGACAGCGACCGGATCGAATTTGCGTGAAACTGTCCGTTGGTCGCTGCGAGATTGATCAGGTAGTTCGAGTGCGCGAAGATCGACAACAGCTCCCCGCGTTGCTGATGTTCGAGGAATGTCCGGGTTTCTTCGCGGGTGAGGGGCCGGGCAAACCACTGCATGTTGTTTTTCACGAACATTTGCATGGCCGTGCACCCAATCGAGCGCGCGCGCTCAATCGCCATGTTGACACCACCGGCAATCGACATGTGCGCACCGAGAAGAGGCGGGCGAATCGGCGTTTCCTTTCTCTTCACTATTGGCCCTTCAAAACAGCTGGGCGCCAATTAGGCTTCTTCAAACTTCCTGTGCCGGCGTATTCGAAAAGTTTGTACATTGGCGTGAGGACTACGCCGGGGCCCTTCATGTTCAGGCGCACATTGAAATCGAGTTTGTCGTCGAGAAAATGGATGTCGCCATGACCCAGCATGCTAAAGAGTGAGCCATCTGCGTCGAAATCGTCAGTATGAATAATTCCGTCACCAACCTTGAGGTTCGCGGTTGCTTTATGCGCGATGCTGTATCCACTCCCGGGAAGAATCCGGTTTAAAATTCCTGAGAGCGGCCCGAAAATCGGAATGGCGAAAACATCGCCGTTGGTGACTTCCACTTTTCCATGGCCCCGCATGGTGCGCGGATCACTCCCGAGGCCGGTGAAATCGTATGTGGCATTTAACAGGCCGAGCGCGGTTTTGTAGTTGTAATACAAGTCCGTGAGCAGTGGGAAATTGATCTCGCGTACCGAAATATTTGCCCGGTAACGCGGATCATTTTTCGCCAATGAGATATCGGCGCTCCCACGCAACGTGCCCGAGAGAAGCGAACCGCGAAGATCGGTGATCTGCAAACGGTCGTTGGTGAAGAGCAATCGCGCGGCGATCCGATCGAAGGACAGGGTTTTTCCAAGAAAAACATAATCCATCCCGTTTGCACCATCCACCCTGACCTCCAGGCGGGTGTTCTTGCCGCCTCGAAATTGATACAAACCATTTGCAGTCACGGAAGGTGGCCGCCGAAATTTGTATGGGACCACGGTGTTCCAAATTTTGGGATCAACCCAAAAAATGACCTCGGCAGGATTCAATGAGCTTTTGATGTTAGAGATGCGTACCTCGTGTTTTTTAAAATCGTAGGTAAAAGCGCCTGTGCCGGAGCCTTCATTGCGCGTTACGTGAAAATCCTCACAAGTAAGCGCGCCATTGGCGAAATGGATTTTAGCATCTGCGTTGTTCATCCATGAGCCGCGGAACCGAGTTCGTCCCAAAATGAGGTTCCCATCGCCTTTCCAAGTTTCGGGATTGTGATCCTGACCCCGGATTGCCAGACGAATGGCAGGTGAACGTTGCCATTCCCACTGGCGTAGAAATTCATTTAGTTCCGGAGGTGCGATCATGCGGACCGCCTCCGGAACGATTGTGCTTTCGATGTTTAAACGAAAATCCGCCGGCGCATCCAAAAGGTCAGCCCGGATCTGGCCGCTTTGATGTCGAAGACGCAGATCCCTGACCAGCGTACGCTCACCGTCCCAGGAAAAATCAGCTGTGAGATCAGAAAATGGAGCTTTCTTATAACTGAATCGGCCAAAGGCCACGTGTCCGATGATATCCGGCCTGAAGCGATCTGATCCAAATTCTACCGCGCCGAAAATCTCGACGGCGGGCGGCGCTTGAAATTCGACGCTGGAAAGGGGCTCGCGCATCCCAAACGCATCAAGAAAAACTTTCAAATCCAGGCTGCTGCGCGCCTGGAAACTCACACTGCTGCCTTCCACATTCCAATTGGCGCGCCCGGCAAAACTGCCCATGTCATCACTCCATTCGCAATGTCCGACAGTCAGTTGCTGATTGTTCCATTCCGCGGCAGCGGAAAGGTCTGTCATTGTATAGTCACCCCGTTGCAGTCGATCCCCGCGGAGTGTCGCCTCGACGCGGGCCTTTTCGATCTCGGCGACGTCGCCGTTAAATTTTATCTGTAAGGACGGAGGCCCTCCGGGGAACCTGAACTTTTGCAGTTCATTCACCACGCGCTGTGCAATCAACAATCGTCTTTGCCATTCTTCGGCTGAAAGCGCAGACGACGGTTGATAATTCTCGCGCTTGATCAGTTGTCCGGTCGCAGAAATCCGGATCCCGCAAAACATCCCCTCCGCCTGGCTGACGTAAATTTGTTCTGGCGGAAAATAAACGTGGGCGCGCAAGTTGGTAAGCACGGCTTTGTCGCCTTTTTCATCTGTTGTCTTAAACGGAAGAATAATTTGCGCATCGCGCACATCGAGCGCGTTGAGAAAAGGTTCGTGGTGGATGAGCGCTGCGTAATTGATGTCGAGCGAGACTTCGCTGATCAGGGCCAGCGTGTTCTCGCGGTTCTTGTAATCGAAAATCCGCACATTTTTTGCGACGAGGCCGCGAAACGGATCCAGCGTCAGGCGCCCGATGCTGGCTTCTACGCCGCGCTTGCGCAATTCTTCCACTACGCGGAAGCGCCATTGACGGCCAAAGCCTCTTTTAGCCAGGTAATAACTACCACCCCCAATTCCAAGAACTGCGCCGAGAATCATGAGGCGCACAAAGCTCACGGCGATTCGGTGTCCCCAGGTTGCTTTCCGACGTCTTCGGAGCGGCCGAACCTGAGGTGGTTCGAGAACGGGCGGCATGTTGTTGGTTAATTGTTAAATCATTGAAGCGTTCAAGCGATAGGCCAATGTAGCGTTTTAACCGTCCAACGCTTGAACGTGATTTCAATCTCTGATCTGCCCTCTCTCAACGCGTCATTTAATTTGATGAGCACGCTCTTTATTTCAATGGGCTGGTACTTCATCCGGCACGGCGCTTGGCGCCGGCATATGGTCTGCATGATCACCGCCCTGGTTTCCTCAGCCTGTTTCCTGACGGGCTACATCATTTATCACGCAAGCGTTGGCGAAAAATCGTCAGGATATACGGGATGGATCGCTGCCATTTACTTTCCAATACTGGCTTCGCACGTTCTGCTTGCCTTTGTGACGCTGCCTCTGGTGATTATCACGCTTATTCAGGTTTTTCGCCGCCGATGGGACCGCCACAAGCGGATTGCGCGTTGGACACTCCCGATCTGGCTTTACGTCTCGGTCACAGGCGTGCTCGTGTATTTGATGCTTTACAAATGGTTTCCACCAGGGGCCTGACGCAGGCAATCTTGGCGCCAAGGAGCCCTCGAGGCGAGCTAAACACCGCGCTTCCTTGGGACGCCAGAGACCCGATTGTCTGCATCACGCTGAAATCTTGCACTTGGCCATTAGTTGATGTTTGATCACACGGTGTTCATGTCGCGAATGCAACAAGATTTATGGTGACGATTGCCACGTTTAATGAGCCAGCCAAGGCCAGGCAACTAAAACGGCGTTTCCAGGATGCGGGGTTACGCGCCGATGTTCACAATGAAGCGCCGTTGCAGCAGGTTGGCTTCATGTCCCGTCCGCAGGCCAATGCGAAAGTAATGGTGGAAGATACCGACTTCGAGATAGCCCAAAATCTCATGGTTGAATGGGAGGCGACTGACCCGGATATCTCCGCGGCTCTTGTCCGGTGCCCGCAATGCAGCTCTGCGAATATCGAATATCCCCAGATGACTCGAAAATTCATGACTCCTGCGCTGGTTGGGCTGCTTTGCGCGCTCAAAATTATTCCCAAGGAGTTTTATTGCCAGGATTGCCATTTTACCTGGAGCAACCGGGAAGAGCCCACAATCGGCCGGCTCTGGCATCGGTTCTTTCCTGGAAGCGAATCTGGAACCGGAGCCTCGTAGGCAAAACCGATTTCAGTGGCGGTGATTGATTCCTCGCAGACGATTCTTCTTGTGATGGAGTCCTGGTTGCTTTGGTGTTTTCTGATTCGGCGCTACTTCCGGATCTCGCTCGAAGTGCCGACCGCATCTTGCCGACCATGAAGTGGCTTTTCGTCCTGTTGCTGGCGTTGATCATCTTCGGCGGCGCCGCCTGGTTCGGTTACAACACCTTCGTAAAAGAAGAAATCGCAGTAAAAAAGGAGCAGCGTGGAGAAGTCACACCAGCACCGGTGCCGGACATCAGTCTCCCCGAATTTCAGGCAGCTGTGCAATTGCGACAGGACGGAAAGCTAACCGAAGCTCGCGATGCGCTCATCGCATTTATCCAAAAATATCCAACCGGAAAGCATCTCGAAGAAGCGAAGGATTTACTCGGGGACGCAAACGTCGCGATTCTGCTATCGCGTGTTCCGTCGCCGGAAAAAACGGAATACGTTGTGAAATCCGGAGACGTGCTGGCCAAGATTGCGCGGAAACTGAAGACGACACCCGAGCTGATCATGCGCATGAACAACATGAGCGGCACCATGCTGCGCATTGGCGATCACCTGCTGATCTCGAATCCCGATTTCTCGATGGTTATTCAACGGAAGGCCAATGTCGTTGTGCTTCTAAATCACGGCGCGTTTTTCAAGCAATATCATGTTCGTGAAACAAAGTTATCCGCCAAACAACCAGCTAAAATCTCGGCAAAAGTTGCCGAAACCATGGCTTGGAAGGACGGAAAACGGGTTGGCGTCGGTAGCAAGGAATATCTTAGCAGCACACGGTGGATCCGCCTGGCCGGCGCGCCATCCTACACTTTGTATTCCGTGCCGGATTCGGCACATCCCAATCTCGATCAGCCGCCGCCGCCAGCGGGTCTCGGCCTGGCGGCTTCGGATATGGTAGAACTCACCAGCCTTGTAAACAACCGGACCGCTGTCACGATTACAGACTGATTTCAGAAGTAAAAAAGTTACATTGCTAAAACGGACACGATTGGACATGACCGCGAGTTTCTGGACCTTGTAACTCTTTTTAATTCGTAACTTCTTAATCTCCATGGAATGGCAACCGCTCGATTTTGAAAAACCGATCTTTGAGCTGGAACGGCGTCTCCAGGATTTAAAGAATCACTCCGACGTTCATGATGTCGATCTTGATTCAGCCGTTAAGGCCGTGGAGGAAAAACTTTGTGAAACACGCCGGGAAATTTATGGCAATCTGACTGCCTGGCAGCGGGTGCAAATCGCGCGACATACGCAGCGGCCGTTCGCCATGGACTACATCGAACGGTGCTTTACAAATTGGATCGAGCTGCACGGAGATCGCCGCTTTGCCGACGATCGAGCCATGCCTTGTGGCCTGGCCACACTTGGCGGGCAGCGCTGCGTGGTGATCACGCACCAAAAGGGCCGTAACACAAAAGAAAACGTGATGCGCAATTTCGGTTGCGCTCATCCTGAAGGTTATCGCAAGGCGTTGCGATTGATGCGACTGGCGGAAAAATTTCGCGCGCCGGTCGTTTCACTGATTGATACACCAGGCGCTTTTCCCGGGATTGGATCAGAAGAACGTCATATTTCGGAGGCAATTGCTGTAAATCTCTTCGAAATGATGAGGCTTCGTGTGCCAATCATTGCCGCGGTCATTGGCGAGGGCGGCTCAGGCGGCGCCCTCGGGATTGGTGTGGCGGACCACGTAATGATCCTGGAAAACGCTTATTATTCCGTAATCAGCCCGGAAGCGTGCTCTGCAATTTTGTGGAGAGACCGCAGACACGCCGCTGAAGCGGCGGAGGCGCTTAAACTAACGGCGCAGGATTTATTGAAGTTGGAAGTAGTAGACCAAATCATTTCTGAACCGGAAGGCGGCGCGCATCGAGACTATGATTCTGTTGCTGCCAATGTTGGCGCAGCATTGCAGCGGGCGCTGGAAGAGATTTCCAGGATTCCAGGGAAGGAACTGTTGGAAAAACGATATCGCAAGTTTCGCCGCTTGGGTATCTTCTCCGAAAGCAAAACCGCCACCACCTCGGCTCGCTCTTGATCTGATGTTTGGGACTTGGGGTAAATTAGCGGGTATTTCGTGGCTCAGCGCGTTCGCTCTGATTGGTGTGGCCTCTTCCAGCGTTGCCGAGTCGGAATTTCGCTTCGATCGCGACACATTCGCGTTTCAAAACGCCACCGTGCTGAAATACAGGGATGGGATTGCGTTTTTCCGGCCGAACTCGGAAGCCCGTGATCCTGCCAACAGCTATACCCGACGCTGCTTCGTCATGACGCGCACGGCGATGCAGTTCCGCAAATTCGCCCGTTTCAATCCACACGGCATTCCATTAAATGATCATGAACTTGCACAGCGCATTCGTTTTGTCGCGCGCCGACCGCCTTGGCTCAAAGCATTGCTGGAAAATCAGCGAACGGTCTTTCCCGGCTACTCGAATCTACGTGAGATAAGCAAAGCACGCACTCAAGTCTTCGAAGACAATATCGGCAGCGGCTTCATGAGTTATTTTCGGCCGAGCAATATCCGCATGGTTTTTCTGGAAAGTAAGGGATATCAGGAGAAAACTCACCAGAACCTCGATGCCGCCCTCGCGCGCGGTGACACGTTCGTAGCGTTTCTTACAACTTATCCAAAGATGAGTATAAACCACTCAGTGCTCATTTACGGCCGAAAAAAAAGTCGCCCCCGAGACGAACTCGAACATTATTTCTGTTATGATCCAAACCATGCCGAAGCGCCGCGTGAACTAACGTGGTCGCCTCGTGAACGTGCTTTTGCTTATCAGAAGGACATAGACTTTATCGGCGGATTCGTTCGCGTTTACCAAGCCTACAACAAGCCGTTGCAGTGAGACGGTAGGCGCATTCTTGAGATGATTCCTGGCAATTCACGTACAGCCGCGCGTTCTTGGCACCTCGGGGCTTTCGTAGCTCTCCTGCTTCTACGAACCAGCGCGACAGCTTCGGATTTTCGTTTCGACCGCGATACGGTCGGCTTCGCCAATGCAACCGTCTTCGAGTATCGGGAAGGTCATCCCTATTTGCGGCGGCAAAGAGAGAAGGGAGAACCGAAAAGGTACACGCGCCGCTGTTTTGTCCTATGCCGTACCACGATGCAGTTTCATAAGTTCGCTCGTTTTGATCCGCAGGCCCCTCCATTGGATGACAATGCGTTGGCCGCTCGCATTCGAAAAGTCACCCGCCGGGCGGCTTGGGAAAAACCATTGGCGGAAAATCAGCGTGTCGTCTTCCCGGGGTATCCAAACTTGCGGGCAATGAGCGATGCGCGCCGCGAAGTTGTGCGAAGAAATATCGGGCTTGGCTGGCCGACTTACTTTCGGGTCGGAAATTACCGTATGCTTTTCGAGCACGACTCTAGCTACTACGTGGAAACCCACGCTAACCTCAATGCAGCTTTGGCGCGCGGGGAGTTATTCGTCGGTTTTCTCACCACTTACCCGCGGCTCAGCATCAATCACGCTGTTCTGGTGTATAAACGCGAATCTGTGTCTCCAAATCCAGGAGTCGAGCGATATCTTGTGTATGATCCCAATCATCCCGAATCGCCGCGAGAGCTGACTTGGTTCCCTGCTACGTGCTCCTTTTCGTACCAAAAGGATTGGGATTTTATTGGAGGTTTCGTTCGGATCTACCAAATTTACGGCAAGTGGTTGCAGTAAAGACGATTCTTTAGAGAGCTAACAATGCCAGAGATTCCCTCACCGCCCAAGCCGACTCCCCCGAGCCCTACACCGCCTCCGGAACCATTGCCGCCGAATCCACCGGTTCCGCCGACTGGAAAATGATGTAACGGTTCGCGCGCGCTTCCGCTCCTTCGCTTGTCATGTTGAACGAAGCGAAACATCTTTGATGATTGCTCTCGTAGGGCTACTGAAAAAAACAATCCGAGATTCTTCGCGGAGCCTGTCCTGAGCGAAGCCGAAGGGCTCAGAATGACAGCGTTGGTTTTGGGAATTTATTTCACCGTCGGAAACAAAAACCGTAGCGCCGGTTCGACCCGCGCAGCCCAGGCCGCTTCGCTGTGATCGGCGCCGTGGGCTTCCATGTATTGAAGATCCTTGTGAAGTTTCCACCCTTTCTCAACAAGACGATTGAGTAGCTCGCGCGCTTGTTCCCAGCCCGGTTCGGCTGTGCCAGTGTCGAGCCAGATTTTCAGCGGTGGTTTCTGCTCGACAGAATCGACGAGTCGATAAATCGCGAAATCGTCCCACCAGATTGACGGCGACATCACCATCAGCCGGCGGAAGGCATGTGGATACAAAATTCCAATCGCAAGAGTGACGAGAGCGCCCAGGGAGGAACCGCCTAATCCCGTAAATTCTGGCTCCGGATTGGTTCGATATTTTCGGTCGATGTAAGGTTTGAGTTCGTCCATCAGAAAGTGCCCATACTCTCGCGCCAGACCTTTGCTGCGTTTCTTGCGTCTCGCCCGGGGATCGATCACTCCCGGCGTGGGAGAGTATTCGTGAATACGTTCCTCACCCATATTCGCAACCGCTACAATGATTAGCGGTTCGATAATGTTCTCTCTGATTAAACGTTCAGCGGTTTCGTCCGCACTCCATTCCACGCCTGCAAACGACGTCGCCGCGTCGAAAACATTTTGACCGTCGTGCAAATAGAGCACCGGGTAACGCTGTCGGGAGAGACGTCGATAGCCGCGCGGCAAATAGACCAGGACGTCGCGGCGGTTTCCGAGAATTTTCGACGGAAAGCCGCGGTGGCGTTTAATGTTTCCTGTTAGCGTGTGTTTAGGCATCGAAAACAGATGCTTCGCCGAAGATGAATGTAGCGCAAGCGTCGGGGTTTCGTCGATTTTGGAACGACATGTGGCGCGCGCGCTTGCGAGTGCGTGGCCTCGCAGCCAAGATGGTTGCACTACTTCTAATGAACGAACGGCACATCAAATGGTACACCGTGGTTGAGCCGGCAATTTGAAATGCTTGTATTCGGTAACGGCGGCGGACTGCCAAACTACCCGATTCCATGCAAATATAATCACATGGGAACCATCCTCGGCACAGGCGAATGGGATAACACACGACACCAATCCTATCGCCTGTCGGAAATTTTGAACTCAAAGGACATTAAGCATTGGCTGGATGACGGAAAATGGCGCGGTCATGATTGGAATAACTGGCGTGACATGTTGCCGCATTATTTATCCAGAATGTGAACTGTCACCGCGACTGTCTGTTCGTCATCCCGGGCGAAGTCAAGGGACTCCGTGGCACTACCCTAGGTTGCTTCGCGGGATTCCTCGACTACGCTTCGCTCCGCTCGGAATGACGAGAAGTCGATGAAACTTGTAATTGCAGCTACCGGTGCGAGCGGAGCGATCTATCTGCAACGGTTACTCACACAGATCGATTGCAGCGCGCATGAGGTCCATCTGGTGATGAGCGCCCCCGCGACTCAGGTTGCGAAGCAGGAACTCGACGATTTCAAGATCCCATCCAATGTCTCGCAGCATTCCGAAAATGATATGAACGTGCCATTCGTCAGCGGCTCAGCGCGTTTCGACGCGATGGTGATTGTCCCTTGTTCGATGGCTACGCTTGGACGAATCGCTTCGGGTTGCAGCGACAGCGCGCTGTTGCGCGCCGCGGATGTCTTCTTGAAAGAACGGCGGAAATTGATTCTCGTACCGCGGGAGACGCCGTGGAATTTAATTCATGCACGGAACCTTGTGACGTTGCTTGAGGCCGGGGCGATTGTGCTGCCGGCAATTCCTTCGTTCTACAGCCGTCCTGGATCCATAGCAGCCGTCGTTGACACAGTGGTTTGGCGTATTCTCGACCAAATTGGGCTGCCGAACCAGGCGGCCTATCGCTGGGGAGAAAGGACGTCCACAAAAACTGCCCGAAAGAAAAGTTGAAAATCCAGGGACGGTTCGCGCGATGGTCGATCGCATTTGGATTTCGGTTGCTCAAAGTCTGGGCGCGCACCCTGCGCTTCGAAATTGACGACCGCGCGGATGTAGTCGGCAAACCGGTGAGGGAAAATTACATCGCCGCGCTCTGGCACAACCGATTACTTTTGATTTCATTCGCGTTGAAAAAGTTCCTGCCACAACGGCCGGGTGCCGGCCTGATCAGTGCTAGCCGCGACGGCGATTTAATCAGCGATTTGACACGGCGCTTCGGTTTTGATGTCGTGCGCGGTTCGAGTTCACGTCTAGGTGCCAGCGCGCTGCGCGAACTCGAGAATGTGCTCGCGTCCGGCCGCGACGTTTTGATCACACCGGACGGTCCGCGCGGGCCAGCCTATGAGCTCGGGCCGGGGATTGTTTTTCTCGCGCAGAAAACCGGTGCGGCAGTGGTGCCGATCAACATGGAATTTTCCAGCTGCTGGAGAGTGAGCAGCTGGGACGGCTTCATCTTGCCGCGTCCCTTTGCAAAAGTGCGTGTGATTTTGGGCCAGACGCATCGCGTCAGGGCGACTACCACAGTTGAGGAGTTTGAAGCTGAACGCCTTCGCCTTCAGGACGCTATGATGGCATTGGTCGAAATGCGCTGAGACCTTTACGTTTGGCGGGCGCGCAAATTAGTAGATGGTCGCCTGTACGCTGAGTGTCATCCTGAGCGAACGAAGGACCTCACAGAAAGTTTTTGCCTTACACATGGTACCCTGCGTAATCAGTGCTTCGATTGTGGGGTTCCTCGCCCCGCTCGGAATGACTTTGATCACATGCATTCGGCTAGGGAACCTTAAAATATGACCAACCTCATCAACGGACGCGCGATCGCGGAGAAAGTTTATGTCGATCTTCGCCGCGAGATCGCGGAACTAAAAGCAAAAGGCGTCACTCCGGGCCTTGCCGTGGTTCTCGTAGGCGACGACCCAGCGTCGCGCGCTTATGTGCGCTCGAAAGACAAGATGTGTCGCGAGCTTGGATTGCATTCGTTGAAATTGGAATTACCGGCATCGATCACCCAGCAGGAACTTCTCAACCGGGTCGAGGAATTGAACGCCGACTCGAATATTCATGGGATCCTTGTCCAATCGCCGCCGCCGGCGCATATCGACGAAGCAGCAGTCGTGCGCACGCTTGATCCGCGCAAAGACGTTGATGGCTTTCATCCAGAGAACGTCGCGAAGCTTGTGCTCGATGATCCCACCGGCTTTGTCCCATGCACGCCGCTGGGTGTCCAGCGTCTGCTCCTAGAAAGCAAAATCAACATTAACGGCGCGCATGTTGTGGTCCTTGGCCGCAGCATGATCGTGGGCAAACCGCTGGCCCTGCTTCTGATGCAGAAAAACGCGAACGCTAATGCCACGGTCACTGTGGTGCATTCGCGCAGTCGCGATCTCACGTCGATTACCCGATCAGCCGACGTTATCGTTGCCGCGATTGGTCGCGCGGGATTTTTGAAAGCTGAGCACGTGCGCGAAGGCGCCGTCGTGATCGATGTTGGGATTAATCGCGTGGACGACGCTGCGATCGAGCGCGGTTATCGGCTGGTGGGCGACGTCGCATTTGATGAAGTATCAAAAAAGTCCAGCGCGATTACTCCGGTACCTGGCGGCGTCGGGCCGATGACCATCGCGATGCTGATGTCGAACACCGTCAAAGCGGCTCGGCAGTCGCTGTAGCGACTGCAATGACGAAGCTCGAGTGTTGAATGTCGAAACAATGACAAAATCCGAATGACGAAATTGCTCTTCTTGTTTTCTCCATTCCTTCGTCAATCGTCATTCGACATTTGTCATTTGCAGCAGGCGATTTTTGCCGTGAGCACTCGCATCATCTTTGGACTCAATGGCGCAAATCGAATAAGAAAAGAAGCGATCTGCGGGGATAGCACCGCGGTACGTGCCAGTCGGTTGATCCACAGCCTGCCGCTGTACATTTCCGCGCAAGCGTGAGTAAATTCGCGGAGAGCGAGCAGTCGATCTTTCCCGCCAACGATTTTCGCAATTGCACGCGCTGCGAGTTCTCCCGAGCGAAGCGCGTAATAAATTCCTTCGCCGGTAAACGGCTCCACGACGCGGGCTGCGTCGCCGATAAAGAGAAGATTTTCCTGGGCGCAAGGAACTGGCGAACGCGTGAGCGGAGTGATGGTGCGCCAGGGTTGATTGGCTGCGGTTTTGAAGTGTCGTTGTGCCCATTGCTGCAATCTGGAAATTGTCGGGGGCCTGCCCACGAGGCAAAGGTTGAGCTCCGTTTCGTTAACCGGAGCCTGACCGGAGTAACCTTCTCGAAGAAATTGCAGCACAACGCGCTTGCCAAAATTTCGCGGGAGCGGGATGTGGGCCTGCAATGCAACACGTTCGCGCGCTGGGGGAGGCAGCAAATTACGCAACCGCGCCACGGTAGAATTCCGTCCATCTGCGCCGATTAGCGTTCGCGCACGAAAAGTATCACCAGCGCCAGTCACAATCTTCCACTCTTCTTCGTGAGCCAACGCTGTGACGATTGTTTCCTCGCAAACTTGCGCACCAAGTTCGCGAGCGCGCCCAAGCAGGAGATCATCGAAAAGGCTGCGTTTTATCGACAACTCGCACTCGTTTCCGGTTGGCAGGTCGACAACGACTTTATGACCGTCGATGGCGATGAACTCAACTGAAGCAAGTGTGGAATGCGGCAAATCACGAACCTGCCGTGCGAGACCGAGACGCTCAAGCACCGGCCAGCATGATGGGTTCAAACAATCGCCGCATACCTTTTCTCGTGGAAATCTTTCACGTTCGAGAACAAGTGCTTCCCAACCAGCCAGAGCACAAAACGCTGCACAGCTCGATCCGGCCGGGCCGCCGCCTACAATCGCTACGTCAAACGTCTGCATTGGAGTGATGGACTGATGAAAGTCACGCAACCATTACTCCACTACTCCATCACTCCAACCGTTGAATCGACACTGGCGTGCGATTCAATAGCGGAGCAAATTGAGTTAGATGAGTTGGTCTCTTCCAATCTTTCGCATCGCCGGCATTCAATTGCGGATTCACATTACGTTCCTGCTGCTGATTGCCTGGCTGGCTTTCGGCTATTACGCGCAAGGCGGTTCCGCGATCGCGTTGAGCCGCGTGATATTTGTGTTGCTGCTTTTTCTTTGCGTGGTGTTGCATGAATTCGGGCACGCCTTTGCTGCGAAGGCGTTCGGGATCAATACGCCCGACATTACATTGCTACCCATCGGGGGAGTGGCGCGCCTTGAACGAATGCCGGAAGAACCGGTTCAGGAATTAATCATCGCAGTCGCCGGTCCCCTGGTGAACGTGGTGATCGCGCTCGGTTTGTTTGTCGCAGGCGGATCGCAAGCGCTGCTTAATCCATCGAACGTGGAAGGCGGGGATCTCGTTGCGCAGTTGTTGACGATTAACATCATGCTGGTGCTTTTTAATTTGCTGCCGGCATTTCCGATGGACGGCGGCCGCGTGCTGCGCGCTTTGCTTGCCACGCGCCTGAGTTATGCGCGCGCCACACAGGTCGCCGCGAACGTCGGCCAGGGTTTCGCGTTCGTCTTCGGATTCATCGGGTTGCTCTGGAATCCGTTTCTGCTCTTCATCGCGCTTTTCGTTTATATCGGCGCGTCTCAGGAAGCAGCCCTGGCACAGATGAAAGATGTCTCCCGCCGGTTTCCAGTCTCGAGCGCGATGGTGCGCGAATTTCGAACGCTTTCCGAAGACGCCAGCTTGCAGGAAGCCATCGACGCATTGCTCGCGACTTCGCAGCACGATTTTCCAGTCGTTGACGAAACCGGAGGCATCGCTGGTTTGTTGACGCGTCAAGATCTGATCGGTGCGTTGCGTAAGAACGATCCGGCGCTTCGCGTAGGCGACGTGATGCGCCGCGATATTCCTACAGTGACTACTGGAACGCGTTTCGAAGATGCATTCCGCATCATGCAGGAGTGCAATTGCCCGGCAGTACCGGTACTGGATCGGATGAAGCGCCTGGTTGGTTTACTCACGCCGGAGAACGTCACCGAACTAATGATGGTGCAATCGGCGATGCCCCAACGGCGGGTCTTGTAAGACTGGACTTTGGAAGTCCGGCATCTTGCCGGACTTGGCAGGCTGGCAGCCTGCCAGCCGAGACAAGCAAGGTGCTTGGCCTCCTACGAGCTGATGCGCATGGGCATCAGAACGTAGAGAAACGGCGTCTGAATCTTCAAAACGCCCGGGCTCATCTCGTCGATGAGATCGAGAAAGACTTCGTCTTCGGTCAATGCGCGCAGGGGCGCCATGAGAAATTCCGGATTAAACGCAATCGAAAAATCGCGACCCTTGTACGCAACAGCGATTGACTCTTTCGCTTCACCGACTTCCGGAGTGGTAGCGGTAATGTCGATATTGTTCTTACCGAAATCCAGTTTGACCGAGTGCGACTTATCGCTTGCCAGCAGCGAGACGCGTCGCAGCGAGTTCAGAAACGTTTCGCGCTCCAGTTTTATGCGCTCTTTCGCCTCTGATGGAATGACCTGCCGATAGTTTGGGTAATTGCCTTCGATCAACTTCGAGACGAGCAACGTCTTGTTGAGATCAAATGCGATTTGTCCGCTGCCCATGCTGACCTTGATTTCGCCATCATCGGTAAGCAGGCGTTGCAATTCTGTCACCGCTTTCGTTGGCACAATGAGATCTGCTTCGTGGCTACGCGGGAATTCCAGCTCGATTTCGACCATGGCAAGACGCCGCCCATCCGTCGCGACCAGTGTCAGCTTGTTTTCTTTGAAGCTGAAAAGAACGCCGTTAAGGACGTAACGAGTCTCGTCTGTCGATATCGCGTATGAAGTCTTGCGCAGACCGTCGCGCAAATCTTTCTGCCGAATCGTGACAACTTTCGCGTCCTCGAACTTCGGGAGTGGCGGAAATTCTTCTTCGGGCAATCCGAGAATCTTGAAAAAGCTTTGGCCGCTTCGGATGGAAGCGGCATTCTTTCCGTTGACGTCTATCTGAATTTCGCTCGCAGGCAGTTCACGGACGATGTTGAACAGACGACGGGCGGGGAGCGTGGTCGCTCCCTCCTTTTCCACATCCGCCTCGCAACTGCCACGCACACCGACGTCGAGGTCAGTTGTCGTAAGATGGATTTCATCGCCGTGCGCCTGAAGCAGAACATTTGAAAGGATGGGAAGAGTCGTGCGGGTGCTAACCACGTTTTGGACCTGCTGCAGGCCTTCGAGCAGTTTCTCTTTCGCAACGCTAAATTTCATTATGCCGGTCTAAGATGTAAAGCTTTGGGTTTTATTCGGCAACCGTAAAGTACTGGTCATGTCGAGCCCTTCGGCTTCGCTCAGGACAAGCTTCGTCGAGACACCCCGCTGAACTTAGCGTCGACTTATTTCCACGGGATTCTTCGACTTCGTTTCGTTTCACTCCACTCCGCTCAGAATGACAAGTCGCACAATCAACGCTGAAGCGCTCCGCTCAGAATGACAAGTCGCACAATCAACGCTGAAGC
>JBKPLD010000009.1:0-13106 GCA_046731415.1 Verrucomicrobiota bacterium | reverse complement strand
GCCGGCAGCACGCCGAGTACCGGCGAAATCGTCGGAATTTAGGTTATTGCCCGTTACGGTGGCCTAAAATATCCAACGCGCCATGAGTGGTCGGAATTGCAGCTAGCCGATTGCAAGGTTGCGGGATGCGGGAGCCGGCAGCCACAGTGTAGCACATCTTCTTTGAGGTCTGGACGACCTGTTGTGATTGTACCACCTGCTGTATTTGTGGCCGGCGCATGACGTTCTTGCTCGGATCAGCAAATGCCGATGCGCAAAACGCGAGCGCAAGCACGACGCTCGCGCATCGGACCGACCAGCCGCCCAGGCGACTTGGTCTACCTACTATTTTCACGCCCTCATTGTGGTGCCGCTCCGAATTTCGCGCAAGCCTATTCGCAGTGACCTTGAGACAAAAATCCGATGTTTTAGGCGACAGCGCTCCTGGCGATCAATCCGTCCAAAGGAAATGCTCCAGCCTGAGATTGGTAAGACGCGCTTTTGCTTCTTCGCTCCGGCTGCCTCCGGCTGCGGCGAGTTTCTCATAGATGGTGGCAGCAGATTCCCAATTCGAGTCCTCCTCCAACAGGCGCGCGGCATTAAACCCAGCCTTGTAAAACCAGAAGAGTTCGCGTCGCCGATCTGGGCGCGCGTCTTCCTCCAAAATTTTGTAAAACGTAGCAAGCGCATTGGCGCGGTCGTTTTTCTTCTCCAGGCACAGTCCCTTCTTAAAGAGCGCCTGGTTGCGCCAGTGAACGGGCTCGTCCTTATCGGAAGCGAGCTGATCATAAATTTCGATCGCGCGCTGATAATTGCCGGGATCGATCGCGCCCATCTCAAAGAAAATGTCGCCTTTGCCGCACAGCGCTTCTCGTTTTTCGGCAGGGCCGGCATCACTGTTTAGTACCTCATCGTATAAGGCGAGAGCGTCCTTGGGTTTGCCAAGCTTTCGCTCAATCACAGCCTGCTCGTTACGCGCTGCCCATCGCAATGAGCCGTTCTGCCGCACCACCTGATCAAACAGAACAATCGCCCGATCCAGCGAATGCTCACCCATGCTGGACATTGCCGACTCTGCCGCGAAGAAGAGAGCTCTTTCACCGAGCGAATAATCGGTAATGTGTTGCGCAATAAGTTCAAACTGCGTCTGAGCGTTCGCAAAATCCTGGCGTCGGTAATAGAGCTCAGCCAACTTCATTCGAACTTCCGGAGCGAACGGTGAGGTCCCATGTTGTTCGAGAAAGCGTTTTGCGAGCTCAATCACCTTCGCTTCATTGTCGCCGATTGATTCCTCAATCCAGATGTTGAGATAGTCGCCGCGTTCCGCGGCCGCCGGTGTCGGCGAGTCGGCTGCGCGTGTCAGGTACTTGCGCGCTTCGTCCGGGCGCGGCGGCGAGGCATGGAAGGCCAGTTCCGCCAGGCTGACTAACGCTTCCGACACGCGAGGACTTTTTGGAAAATCATGAATGAACTGTTGCAGCGATCTCGCTGCCTTTTCGTCGCCCTTTGCCGCCTGCATCAGGCCTTCCTCCAATCGCAAGTCGGTACGAGCCTGTTCGTCGCCGCCGATTTTTTCCAAGTCGCCGTAATCAGCGAGAAAGCGTGTATGGTCACCGAGCTGGAGCCAGCCAGTGGACGCGTTGAAAAGCGCCACCTTGGCCCATGGCGAACCGGAACGCGCGATTTGTTCAAAATCCGCGGACGCTCTGCCAAATCGCCTCGCAAGGTATTGCACCTGGGCGGATAAAAAATCGATTTGGCTCATCAAAGATGGCGTGGGATGAAACGAGCGCGCGTCGTTTAAAATCGCGATCGCTTCATCGAAGCGCTTATCCTCGACTTCGAATTGCGCAAACTCGAGCAAAGCGGGCGCGATCGCCTGAGACTTTACGCCAGTGTGGCGAAGGTCGCTAAACAATTGTCGAGCGCGCTCCCTGCGACCTGCGCGAGTTTCGAATCGCGCGAGATACCATCGCGCAAATGTTCGCCGCGGTTGTTCGGGACTGCGCACCCATCTCTCTAATTCGTTGCGCGATGGTTTGTGTTCCGATCGATATAAGCCATCGAGTCTTGCGAATAGAACAGAAAGATCGGGATCTGCCGGATGACGATCAATGAACTGCTCGATAACATCGTCTGCGATTTCGGGCGTTTTGAGTTGCGCTTGCGCTTCCGCGATACCGAAAACTGCCGCGATTAGCGTGGAGTGCGGCGCCCCTTCTGGTCTTTTCAAGAGACCCTGAAAAATGCCGATCGCTCTTTCAGGTCGCCGCTGGAGTAATTCTAGGCGTCCCCGCAACACCCGACGTTCTCTTCGTTCCGCGACGGTGGTCGGTTGCATCTCTTCAAGAAGACGACGCGCGCCGGCAGCATCGCCTGTTTCAATGTACAAACCGGCTGCTCGTAATTGGGCTCGCGTTGCCCATTCCTTATCATGAATGAGAAACATAAATTTTTTCAATGCTTCATCGGGTCTTCCCAATGCGCGCAACATTTCCGCTGTTCCAAACGTTGCGGCGTTGCGAAATGGTGACCATTCGTCGCTCGCCAGTTGCTCGTACAATGGCAGAGCCTCGGCCCATCGGTGCAGGCCGGCGAAGGCCTGAGCACGCCAAAATTTTGCCCAGGGCAGTTCGCGTACCCGGGCATCCTCCAACAAGACCAGCGTACTCTCTGGCTGCTTTGCAGCTATTTGCGCTTCGGCGAGCTTCTCCATAACCTCGAGCCGGTCTGCTTCCGCCGGATTGTTATTTAACAACGCCTGCAACCGCACGAGTGCTACTTCCGGCACTCCTTCTGCGATTGGCGCGCTAGCTTCGGCAAGTTCGCTGGATATGTCTGCATGGGCGAATTGCGCCAGCAGGCTCAACACGCACATCAATCCTGTGTTTCTTAGGTGGCTCATGCGCTCCTCAATGCCGACCGTAGATATTGCCCGGTATGGCTGGCTGGCATTTCGGCAATCTTCTCCGGTGGGCCTGCTCCCACGATTTCCCCGCCGCTCTCTCCACCTTCCGGTCCCAGGTCGATGATCCAGTCCGCGCATTTGATCATCTCCAAATTATGTTCAATCACGATCACGGTGTTACCTGCATTGCGAAGCTTCATTAAGACTTGCAGCAGTTTTTCGATATCGGCGAAATGCAATCCGGTCGTCGGTTCATCGAGGATGTAAAGCGTGCGGCCGGTTGCTTTTTTCGCAAGCTCGGTTGCCAGTTTTACGCGTTGAGCTTCTCCGCCGGAAAGGGTCGTTCCAGCCTGACCAAGTCGCAGATAACCCAGGCCCACATCCAATAATGAATCTAATTTTTCTGAGATGGTGGGCACATTTCGGAAAAAACGGGCTGCTTCATCCACTGTGAGATCAAGGACGTCGGCAATGTGTTTGCCTTTGTAAGTGATCTCAAGAGTTTCACGGTTATAGCGTTTGCCGTGACACACTTCGCATTCGACATAAACGTCTGGCAGGAAGTGCATCTCGATCTTGATTAGCCCATCGCCTTCGCAATTTTCGCAACGGCCGCCCTTAACGTTGAAACTGAAACGTCCCGCGTCGTAACCCCGCACTCGTGCTGCAGGCAATTGACTGAACAATTCGCGAATCGGAGTAAAGGCGCCTGTGTAAGTCACCGGATTCGACCGAGGCGTTCGTCCAATCGGGCTTTGGTCGATCACAATTGCCTTGTCGATTTGTTCCACTCCGCGAATTGCCCGATGAGCGCCCGGTTTGTCCTTTGCGTTATGAAAACGTCGAAACAGGGCGCGTCGAAGAATGTCGTCAACCAAAGTGGACTTTCCGCTGCCGGAAACGCCAGTTACGCAGGTAAAACAACCCAGCGGGAACGAGACAGTAATGTCTTTCAAATTGTTTTCAGTCGCTCCGACCAATGTTAGCCAGCCTTCGGATTTGTCGGTGGACCGCGGTTTGGCGCGCTGCCTGGGAACGGAAATTTGCGCCCGGCCCGAAAGGTAATCGGCAGTCAAAGAATTCTTCGCGCGCAAGATGTCTTCAAGTTTACCTTGCGCAACAATTTCGCCGCCACGCGGACCCGCACCGGGACCGAGATCGATAATGTGATCCGCAGCCCGTATCGTTTCTTCGTCGTGCTCGACGACGATGACGGAATTGCCGAGATCGCGAAGACGGCGGAGCGTCCCAAGCAGGCGCGCGTTGTCGCGTTGATGCAGGCCAATGCTTGGTTCATCCAGAATGTAAAGGACTCCCGCGAGTCCGGAGCCGATCTGCGTCGCCAAGCGGATTCGCTGCGCTTCACCGCCAGAAAGCGTCCCGCTCTGGCGATTGAGTGTGAGATAACCAAGACCGACTTCGACTAGAAATTGCAGGCGGGATTGAATTTCGCGCACAACATCGCGGACGATTACCCGTTGCTGAGCAGTCAACTCGAGCGCCGCAATAAAGCGCGCGGCCGTTTCAGTGGTCAGCTCGCTCAGCTGATGAACGTTCAACTCATGTGCGTGCCGATCCTTTATGGTGACCGCCAGGATTTCCGGTTTGAGCCTTGCGCCATTGCATACTTTGCACGGTTCGTACGTCATGAACGATCGAATGCGATTGCGAGTGAATTCGCTTTGCGTTTGCTCGTATAGCCGCTGCATTTGCGGCACCAGTCCCTCGAATGGTTTCGCAACTTTTGCTTCACCATTATCCGTGAAATCCATTTCGATTGGTGTTCCATTCGTGCCGAAGTAGAGGGCCTGCTTGAATTGGTCCGGCAATTCGTTGAAAGGCACGTCTTCATCGATGTGAAAGTGTTTCACGAGCGCCTTTTGCAGATGCCGATAGTACGCCTGCATTCGCTTCGTCCCGCGACGCCACGGCGTGATCGCGCCTTCAGCCAGTGTTTTGCCGGGATCGGAAATCATCAGCTCCGGATCGCAAACCAACTGGGTGCCAAGTCCATGGCAAGCTGGACAGGCTCCGAGGTGGCTGTTGAAGGAAAAATGTCTCGGGGTCAGTTCGCCGATTCTAAAACCAGTCGCCGCGTTTCCGAATTCAGTCGAGTAACGCATTTCCTCCCACTCACCTTCTGAAGTGCTGGAGTGCCGGAGTATTGGAGTTTTGGATTTCTCATTACTCCATTTCTCCCTCGCTCCATCACCGCGTTGTTGTCGCAGAGCAACGACGCGACTTCCGCCCCATTTGAGAGCAGTTTCAATTGAATCAGTAAGGCGAACACGAATGCCTTCACGGACTATCAACCGATCCACCACTGCTTCGATCGTGTGCCGCGCGTTCTTGTTGAGCCGGATCCGTTCGGAACGATCCAACTCCACAATCTCACCATCAACCCGCGCGCGCACGAACCCTTCGCGCCTGATCTTTTCAATTATATCTCGAAACTCTCCCGCTTGATTTTCGATTAGCGGTGCCAGCAAAATGATTTTCGACTCCGGCTCGTAAGCAAGGATTTGGTCGACGATCTGCTGGGGCGTTTGCCTGCTCAACGGCTCGCCCGTTAGCGGATCGTGCGGCTGGCCTACCGCTGAAAAGAGGACCCTAAGATAATCGTAGATTTCTGTCGTGGTTGCGATCGTAGATCGCGGATTTGCTCCTGCACTGCGCTGCTCGATAGCAATGGCAGGTGAAAGTCCCTGGATGAAATCCACGTTCGGTTTTTCCATTCTGTCGAGAAATTGGCGCGCATAAGCCGAGAGGCTTTCGACGTAGCGGCGTTGGCCTTCGGCATAAAGAGTGTCGAAGGCCAGAGAGGATTTCCCCGAGCCACTCAAACCCGTGATAACAACCAGCTTGTCCCGCGGAATCTCCACGTGAAGGTTCTTGAGATTGTGCTGGCGGGCGCCGCTAATTTTGATAACTTGCGCAGGCATTCTGACGAGGAATGTCGAACCTATTAGTTAAGCACGAGCATTGCCTTTCTCCAGCGAAATTGCTCTTCCTCAGGCGCGCTTTGGCACGTCCGAAAGGGATTTTCCTACAGCCGGACGCATGGGCTAACCAGTTGAAGAGGCGAACTTTGAAGGAAGCGGAAATTGAAGGAACGTCCGGCTCCGAGCGACTTTGTAGGTTCTGCCGAAGGCACTTCGATCCGACCAGATATCGGTGTCGCCAATATGGAAATTGTAATAAACGAGCGTCAGACTAATAAAGAAATCTGGGGAGAGGCCGCCTTGGAAGAAAGGCGTGAACGCACACGCAGCCATCTCGCAAGCATCGCTTCCCGGCGAGAAAGCTGGATCAAGCGCAACAGATACTATTACGGGCTGCTGAACCGGCTTCTTCGATTTCTGGTCGAGCCGAACAAAAAGGTTCTGTCAGTTCGCTGTGGCACCGGCAACGATTTGGCGGCCGTTCGGCCTGGCGAAGGCAAAGGCGTCGATATCTGTGCCGACATCACGGAAGTCGCAAAGCAACGCAATCCATCCTTTGAATTCGCAGTCGCCTTTCCAGACAAGGATGAGTTCCGACGCCTCTTCGAGCCGGGCGAAAAATTCGATTACATCCTGTTCAATGAAATCGGCGACACCGTGGATGTGCTTCAAGCGTTGCGTAATTTGAGACCGCTTTGTCTGCGGCACACGCGTTTACTGGTTGAGACCTACAATCACCTTTGGGAGCCATTGGTTACCTTTGCAGAGTGGATTGGAATGAAGGTCCCGCGTGCGGAGCAAAACTGGCTTTCCACTGCAGACATCCGAAACGTGATGAAGCTCGCTGGCTTTGAAGACCTCGAGACGCATTGGATCGTGCTCCTGCCCAAGTACGTGCCGCTCCTGTCGACTTTTCTCAATCGATTCTGCGCGCGTCTGCCATTTGTGAAGAAGCTTTGCATGACGCAGGTCGTGGTCGCCAGAGCGCTGCCTCCGGCTGTTCCGAAAGAAGAATTATCAGTCTCGGTGATTATTCCCTGCAAAAACGAGAAAGGAAACGTAGAGGACGCCGTTCGTCGGATTCCGTCCCTGGCGGGCCGGACGGAGATTATTTTCTGTGATGATCAATCGACCGATGGCACCGCCGAAGAGGTGCGGCGCGTGCAGGCGTGCTATCCCGAAAAAGATATTCGTCTTGAGTACGGCCCCGGAGTTTGTAAGTCACGAAACGTCTGGACCGGTTTCGATGCAGCGAAAGGCGACGTATTGATGATCCTCGATGCCGATCTGACGACGATTCCTGAAGAACTGCCTTATTTCGTCGATGTCATCGTTTCCGGACAGGCGGAATTCGTCAATGGATCGCGTCTAGTCTATCCGGTGCCAAAAGGAGCGATGAACGGCTCAAACATGCTGGGCAATAAATTTTTCAGTGTCGCTTTCACCTATCTGCTTGGCCAAAGGGTAAAGGACACCCTGTGCGGCACAAAAGTCCTTTGGAGAAGTGACTGGGAGCGGATAAAGCCGCTCCTGGGGAGCTGGGGAACTGAAGACCGTTGGGGCGACTATGAACTGCTGTTTGGCGCTGCGAAATTGAAGCTCAAAATTCTCGACTTACCGGTCCATTATCAGGAACGCATTTACGGCTCGACGAAAATGACGAAAGTATTTCGAAACGGACTCATCATGCTAAAGATGTGCTGGCACGGGTTCCTGAAGCTAAAACTTGGGTACTAACTGGGTGTCGGATCCAAATCTTTACGGCCGCTGACCATCATGTGGAGGCAGCATCTTGAAATCGCAGTCGTCTGAACATTTTCTGGATCGCATCGCGAAAGAGATTCAACATGGACGTTTTCTGGCAGAGCACGGGGCCGGAGAGATCTGGAATTGGGAAAGTCCGTCTGGAAAACTACGCTGGGCGCGGCGAGTGAAAATGCTCAGCAGCCATTTAAGGCTCGGGATGAGCGTACTCGAACTGGGATGCGGCACTGGCACCTTCACGCGAGAACTGGCGCAATCCGGAGCGGATATCACCGCGATTGACGTCTCACCGGAGCTTTTGGAAATCGCGCGATCCAATAATTCTGCCCCGAATGTTCGTTATGAAATCCAGAACGCCTACGCGCTAAGCTATCCTGACGCCGCGTTTGACTCCGTAGTGGGCAGCTCGGTTTTACATCATCTCGAAGTCGAAGAGGCATTGCGCAACATTTATCGCGTGTTGAAACCAGGCGGCACGATATTTTTTACAGAGCCGAACATGCTGAATCCTCAGATCGCAGTTCAAAAGAACGTTCCCTGGGTTAAACGAAAGCTAGGCGACTCGCCGGATGAAACTGCATTTTTTCGGTGGCCGCTCCAGCGGCTGGTTGAACAAACGGGCTATCGTAACGTTCGAATCGATCCATTTGATTTCCTCCATCCGAAAACGCCAGTTCGTCTAATCAACCGCGTGAATTCTTTCAGCCGCTTTCTGGAAAGGGTGCCTGTAATCTCGGAATTTGCCGGTTCACTTTACATCCGTGCGGTCAAATGAGCAGCGGGACACAGGTTTTGCAGAGCGAGGCGGAAAATGACCGCGCTACAACATTGCGTAACCGGGCGCAGCTCAGCGCCAACAAGAATCTCCTGTTCTGGTATGGGGAGCTTTATCGTGATCAATTTCGGGACTTCCCCAATCCGGCGGGACTCTCGATCCTCGAGATCGGGAGCGGCACGTCGCCGTTAAAGCAATTTTTTTCCAATGTCATCACAAGCGACGTGCTTGATCTCGACTATCTCGATCTTGTGTTTGACTGCCACGAGATCGACAAGCTGGATGCAATCAAAGACAACAGCCTCGACGTCATTACGCTCACGAATGTTTTGCATCATTTGAAAAGCCCCATCGAATTTCTTAACCGTGCGGCCAGCAAATTGAAACCCGGCGGAAAAGTGATCGCGACCGAACCTTTTTTTTCCGTGTTATCGACTCCGATCTTCAAATATCTGCACCACGAACCGGTAGATTTCCATATTTCCGAGCCGGAGTTAGGCGAGGTCCAAGGGCCGCTGGCATCGGCGAACATCGCGTTACCCTGGCTGATATTTTTCCGGCGGCGCGGTTGGCTGCAACGATTGGATGAAAACTTCAACCTGGCGAATCTTTCGGTGCGGCCTTTTAGCGCCCTATCCTACATGGCCACTGGGGGGATATCGCACAGGTTGCCGATTCCCTGTCTGCTTTATCGCGCTTTGTTTTCCATAGACCGCGCACTCAGCCATTATTTCCCAAGCTTGTGCGCCTCTTTTTTTACAATAACACTGACGCGACGCTAAATGCCGGCAGCTTCACTCCTTCACAACGTTGGAAATAAGGTCTACGTATCTGCCTTTCCAGTATACCGCCTGTTTTATAGCGCTTTCAAAGCTTACACTGATCGCGCGGAGCGGCAGCTGCTGAGAAACATCCTGTTTCGCGGTGCTGTTGTCGTGGACGCGGGCGCGAATATTGGCATTTATTCGCAATTTCTTTCCCGCTGTGTTGGTCGCACTGGCGTTGTTCATTCGTTCGAGCCGTCTCCGGAAAATTTTGGGCGATTGCGATTCGCCACGCGCAACCTCGCGAATGTGCATCTATCCCAAGCTGCAGTGGGAGAGTGTAGTGGCAGGTCCAAACTCTATATCTCGGATAAGTTAAACGTCGATCACCGGACCTACATGGCAGAGGGAGATTCGCGCCATGCTGTGCCGATCGATACCGTGGCACTGAATGATTACTTTAAGCCTGGCCATCGCGTTGACCTGATAAAAATGGATATTCAAGGATATGAGCTTCATGCGCTGCGCGGCGCAACGCGCGTGCTGGAGGAAAATCCGGACATCACTCTTCTTCTCGAATTCTGGCCTTCTGGTTTGGAGCAGGCAGGTGTTCGCTGGGAGGAACTTGTTCAAATACTCGAGAGCTTCAATATGGAGCTGGCGCTCGTGAGAGCGCGTGGGTTGGTCCCATTTGATGCGCGCGACGTTCGAACAGATCCGCTTTGGTACGTTAATCTTTTTGCACGGCGCCGGCTCGGACAGAATCTGCAACCGCAGGGCTTGCATACGGCCCCAAGTCGTCAGGAGTAAATGCGTACCATCATCGTCACAGGATCCGCGGGATTGATTGGTTCGGAAACCGTAAGACGGTTCGCTAAGGAGGGCGCGCGTGTTGTAGGAATCGACAACGATCTGCGCGCGCGGTTCTTTGGGGCAGAAGCATCAACCAGGAAAACGCGTGATAATTTAATCGCGGATGTCCGCGGCTATGATCATCATGACCTCGACATTCGGGATGCTTCCGCAGTCGCGGAGTTATTCAAAGGTTATCGCGGAACGATCGATGCAATCGTGCATACCGCATCACAACCATCACACGATTGGGCGGCCCGCGATCCGCAGACCGATTTTACGGTCAATGCGAATGGCACGTTGAATCTGCTCGAAGCGGCGAGAACGTTCTCCCCCGAAGCGCCGTTCGTCTTCACTTCGACAAACAAGGTTTATGGGGACACGCCGAACCGGCTGCCTCTGCAAGAATTGCCGACGCGGTGGGAAATCGAGCCAGGCCATGAGTATGAGCACGGGATTTCGGAAACAATGAGCATCGATTACACCAAGCATTCGCTGTTCGGGGCATCCAAAGTCGCTGCTGATATCCTGGTGCAGGAGTACGGACGTTATTTTGGCATGCCGACTGTTTCTTTTCGTGGTGGCTGCCTTACCGGGCCGGCACACGCGGGGACAGAGCTGCACGGCTTTCTGTCGTATCTGATGATTTGCACCGTGAGTGGCAGGCCTTACCGCATCTTCGGATACAAGGGGAAACAGGTTCGTGACAACATTCACAGCTTCGACCTGGTCGAAGCGTTTGTGGAATTCGTTCGCGCGCCACGCAGCGCAGAAGTGTATAACATCGGTGGCGGCCGACACAGTAACTGTTCGATGCTCGAAGCGATCGATCTGTGTGAAGAAATCAGCGGCCGCAAATTAGCCTGGAGCTACGAAGAGACGAACCGCGTTGGCGACCACATCTGGTGGATCAGTGATGTTGCGAAATTCCAGAAACACTATGCCATCTGGAAATTCCGCTATGATTTGCGAGAAATCCTTCAAGAAATTTATCGTACAGTGAGCGCAGCTAAATAACAGCATGCGCTACTGAATCATGGAACTTGTATGTGCAGGCCTTTGCTAAAATACACGGGTGGCCAGACCACATGAGCCGTCTGCTCGGGCAGCGGCGTAAATGTTTGCGTGCGGGCATCCTCTCTGTCGAGTACCAGCAACACCCAATAAGGTAAGACAACGATTTCCGTATCGGGTGGCAAGTGGTTGAAACTTGGAGCAAGCTGCGTGTAGGCTCCGCGCGGGAGGCTACGGATAAAGTCTTTTTTGGAAATATCTGGCAGCCAGGTAGCCTGAGTGTCAGCAGTCACACGCAAGCGATAGCCAGCTTGCAGTGAGCGCAGATCGAAAGAACTAACGGAAGGCACGGTCGCGGTAAGTTCATCCATCATTACTCTGACTGGGTGGCGGCGATCCTTGGAAGCGGAACCAGCGGCGATCAACCACCATGAGGTGAAGACGATCATAATCGAAAGTGTCCCTCCGACGGTTAGTGCTGTGCCAATGGCAATCTTCGGATGGGAGCCTGTTTTAAGCTCCAGGCTCATCTTCCGAAACCTGGTGGCAATTAGCAGATAAAGACCGCCTAACCCCGAAGCGGCCAACAGGAAGAATAAAGGCAGCGTAGCGGCATAGATGCGCGTCTCTCCATCCCAGGGGGGTGCGAAGGGAAGTGAGATAATCATTCCTAACAATGCAGCCAAGTTGAGCCAGCTCAACGTTTGATAGTTGTTGAGCTTCGGAGCGAGGCGTTTGCCCCTTAACAAGAAGAACAGGGAAAGCGCAACGCCGAGAACTGCGCACCAACGAACAGATTGTGTAAACCAAATAGCGGGCATTTGTGGATAGCTAGAGCGAAATGGAATGTTCTTCGACCAAAGGTAGCGCGCTGCGCGCCACCATCCTGCCAACAGCTTGCTAGGATGGCGAGTCATCTCGGCCAAACATTCTTGTCTCAACATGCTCAGCCCTTCCGCGTAAATCTGTTCCACAGGTGGGCGCTGATCAGGTGGAACCAGATTGAGCGTGTTTCGCATTCGTTCTTCAGCGCGATTTCGGCCATCCACCCAGGTGCCATCATTTAGCAGTCCATAAACACAGAACCATCCATTCGAAGGGGCTGGCCATGCCACGACCCAATTGTAGGTCATACTATGCAACAAAAGGGATGTGATTACGGCTAGCGCACTAAGAACAACTGCCCTGCCTTGGATCTTAGATCCGCCTTGGAATACTTTCCAGGAGGCCAGAACCAGGAACGGTAGAGTCATGTAGGCGGCTGGCCGTGCATTAAGAGCCTCCGTAAGAAGAAAGAGACCGCCACAATAGAGCAAGAGTTTGGTTTTTCCCTGAGTCGCGATACTTTCAACTAAAAGAGCTACACCGCAGAGCGAATAAAGGAACGCCATTTGTTCCGTCATGAATAATCCAGCGCAATGGATGCGGATGTAGAATGTCGCGCATATGAGAAAGACGGTTGCGGCTAGCGCGCTTAGCCGAAAGCGAATCACTTCGAAAACCGACCATGTCGCAAGCGCCATTAGAATCGTCAAAACCAATGTGACCGCCCGGAAATCGTGTCTAAATATTTTGAGTAGCAGAGCCAAAAGAATAGGATAAGGATGCCTGGCTCCAGCCATGGCACTGATCTCTTGTCCGTTAAGTAATTCGCAAGCTGCGCTGTAATACAAATGCGAATCAGTTGCCGGAAAAATACCCCATATTTGAAACGGGCTAAGAGCAGGGTGGGAGCCGGTGTTGTAGCACCAGGCCTGAAAGGTCGCCTGTGTGAGTGTTATCACGATCAGTGACCAGGCGCTTCCTTCCCGGCGTTGAAACAGGGAGGAAAGGACCGCTGCCAGGGCGCAGACTAACAGGATAGGCCACGTGTCCTTGCACAAAGGTCTTAGCCAGGACACAGGCACCGGATGAGTTAGAACCCAAATGGCAGGCAGAAGTGCTGCTGAACGATATATGATTCGAAGGTTTTTCCGAATCCATGTGACTCTTATTTGATGCAACATGCTGATCGCAAACTCCGCGTTATCACCGCGATGTCACAGAGCGAAGTCAAGGAGAAAATCCCCCGTTAATCGTGAGAAGGTAGTGTTAGCCGGTCGTCAGTT
>JBKPLD010000008.1:0-21756 GCA_046731415.1 Verrucomicrobiota bacterium | reverse complement strand
AGTCCTCTGCTCTAACCGCTGAGCTACAGGCCCGCATTAGTCATCCATTGAAGCATAGCACACCCCGGCGACCGGCCCGCAAGGTGAGAGACACCAGCTAAAGTTTCGGATTGCGCATTTTGAGTCGTGGATTTGGGATGTCGCAGTGGCTCGCCGAATCCTGAGCATCATTGAAATCACAATTCTCAGCATATTGATCCTAGCGACTCGCTGCGCGAATTATCAGGACGTTTTTGTCGCTGGGAATGTTTATTTCACTGATGCCGATTGTTACGCTCGGATGACACGCGTGCGGATGTGCTCGGAACATCCGTGGTTGATCGTACGGCATCACGATTTCGAAAACTTCCCGACGGGGACCACGCCGCACACGACTGCGCCGCTCGATTATCTAATTCTCGCGTTGTCGATGCTGCTGAAGCCATTCACGGCACACTCCCTCGATCTGGCCGGCGCGCTCATATCACCGTCGCTTGCAGTGCTCGGAGGCTGGTTTCTCTGGTGGTGGTCGGCCAAGTTTCGCTATGGCTGGATCACGCTGATCGTGTACGCGATCAGTCCCATTCTCGTTCATGGAACGGAACTCGGCAGGCCTGATCATCAATCGCTGCTGATGTTGCTCGTGACAGTCGCGATTTGCGCGGAATGGAGCCTGCAAGCAGAACCCAGCGCAGTTTCAGCTCCAGATCGCAGTAAATGGAGCATCGTCAGTGGAATCGGGTGGGGATTAGCGATTTGGACTTCGGCTTATGAGTCGCTCGTTTTGCTTCTGCTTGTGCTAGTCGCAAGCGGACTCAAAAACCCAAAAACGATCTCGGCAAGGTCCCGGCGCGGCGGTTGGCTTTGTTTTGGTTTCGTCGTTTTGATCGCGCTTCTGGTCGAGCGCCGAATCCCGTCATTCTCCATTTTGTATTCGGACTCGCTGTTTCAAAACTGGGCGCGCACAATTGGGGAACTGGCACATATCTCGCCGGCGAATCCGATCTGGTTGCGCTGGTGCGGCTATCTGCTCCTGGTCACCCCGTTTCTTATCTGGCTTAGCGTGATTAAGACCAGGCACAAGAGTAATGAGGTCACTCCAACATTTGTTCTCGCGCTTTGCGTGGCCACCTACCTCCTGACAATTTGGCAGGCCCGTTGGGGATACTTCTTCGTAGTGATCTTTGCTCTAGCGATGCCGTCTTTGCTCGAGCCGATCAAATCGCGAATGGCAGTTTGGATCGCGTTTTTCTTATCGATCTTTCCGATGTTGCGCGATTGGGACGAAAAACTTTGGCCAAATGAAGCACAGCTGGCTGATCGCGTGGCACAGCGCAATGAATCGGAGCAACTGCGCGAAATAGCGCTCAATTTGCAATCATCGGAGAATCACCCGTTCCTTGCGCCGTGGTGGCTTTCTCCAGAGATCGCCTATTGGTCGAATCAGCCCGGCGTGGGTGCCAGCTCCCACGAGAGCCTGCCGGGAATTGAAGACAGTGCGCGCTTCTTTGTCACCCGAGATTGGGGAACAGCCCGTAAAGTCCTGGAAAATCACAAGGTTGCTTGGGTAATTGCCTATGATTCCCAGCGCACGGCACAAAATTCGGCAGAAATCTTGGGCACGGCGGTGCCTCAGCAGCCGGTCTGCATGATGCTGGATAAGGCGGCAACCACAGCGCCGCCGTTCCTCGTTTTGTCGGCTCAAAATGGAATCGCGAAACTTTACCGCGTGATAGCACGATAAAAAAATTCGTGATTGCGACGAGAATCCGTTGACAGACGTTGACGACTGTCACAATACTACCCGATGCTCAAAAGATTCGTCCCGCAAAAGCCGGTACCGCCAGTTCCAGAAAAATCGCGGTATTCGGGAATAGAAGATGACAATAATCATCCTGCGAATGGCGAAGAACCAACAACAACAACAATCATAGATAAACCAAAACCTATGGCAGATCACGGTGGCAAAGACATCCTCTCGAGCGATGTCGAAATCAAAGGCTCGATCAAGTTCCAAAAGGAACTTCTCATCGACGGGAAGGTCGAAGGGGAAATCAATTCCGACGGCGTTTTGACGATTGGTGAAAACGCGGACATCCGCGGCGAAATCAAAACCAAATCGATTACCGTCTATGGCAAAGTGCAAGGCAACATTACCGTCGCCGAGCGTTGCGAGCTAAAATCAAAATGCACATTGCAGGGAGATTTGAAAGCAGCGCGCCTTGTCATTGAAGAAGGAGCAACTTTTATTGGCAAATCCGAAGTCACCAGCGGAACGATTTCTGCCAAGTCAGCTCCGGCACGCCCGGAGGTTGTTCGATCCAGCGAGCCAATCAAGGCAGCGTTCGGAGGGCGCGGATAGAAGGGAATCCAGGGGTTCGCGTCCGGTGGCCAGTCCGTCGCCTGCAAAAGTCAGTCTTGAATGCCCACATTGTGGGTTCAAGCAGATGGAGTATGCGGCGGCGAAAAGCTCGATTTGTCGCCAGTGCGGTCGCTACTTTTCTCCGTTTGCGCCGAAGCCCGGTCTGAAGCTGCGGGTTCGCGAAGAAGCGCCTGCCGCGCCTGCCACCACCTCTATCCTTGGTAAATTTGAGGATTTTTGGAAACGGCAGCGCAGCTCGATTATCGAGTGCTTCGAATGTAAACGGAAACAGCAGGTTTGTGGCACGGCCACTTCGACAATCTGTCCATCATGCAGCGCGCACATCGATTTGCGCGACTACAAAATCACCAGCGGTTTTAGCCGAACGATTCGAACGCGCGGCGACGTGCATCTGACGGCCAAAGGCGATCTGGGCAGCAGCAGTGTAATTTGCCAGTCTGCTTTGATCGAGGGCAGACTCCGCGGCAATCTGCATTGTGACGATACCGCCACGATTAACTTCGCAGGCAAGATTCCGGGCCGAATCAGTGCGCGGCGTGTCATCGTCGAGCGCAAAGCTGACATTCATTGCTTTCGCAGGCTCAAGGCGGAATGCATCGAAATTAAGGGAAGAATGTCGGGAGAGATCATTGCCCAAACCGTAACGATTCAAAAAAAAGGCGCGCTCGAAGGCGATGTCACAGCGAGAGCAATCAGCGTTGAAAAAGGCGGCATGTTTTCCGGTCAACTGATCATCGGCCACGCCGACCTTATGCAGGGAGAACTGTTGCAGGAACAAAAACCGGACGTCGCACACGTACCAAAGAGCGAGTTTTCAGGGGTCGCCCCACGGCCTTTGCCGGCAACTTAATAGCAATCTTCTCCATGCAAAGACTGCATCCGCGCAGTCCGTACGAGAAACTTGGCGGCTACGTGCACCTGCCGCGGTTGATCGACAAGGCCCGGCTTCACCGCAAAGGACTGCTCAACGGCTATAACTATAAGACCGTCGGATTCGACAAGCATCTGCTGGCTTTTCTAAAAATTGACGGCGACGCCTTTGAAGAAATCGTCAACAAGTTAGACGAGGACGACGCCATTCTAAGGTGGGTGCAGACAAATGGCACGCAGCATTCTCCCGAAGCCATTGAACTGTGGAATCAGGCGATGATTTCACGCCATCCAGATACGGCGGCAAAAAAGGCGCGCTTTCTCCACTTTCTGAAGGAAGCCGGGGGGGAAGGGCGCAAGGATATTCGGACTTATTTCGATCTGATCGAGTTTGACGAGGGACGTTTAAAATAAGCAACCAGCAAAGTGGAAAGCGCAAACGTTTTTCGCGGTCCTCGTCCCTTCACTCTTTGCTCTATGCGCTTATCTGTTAGCTAGAATCGCGTCCGCGTTCTCCAAGGTTTCTTTGCTGCCGATATCGAGCCATTTTCCTTTGATTTGGTAAGTCTTTACCAGTTTGCGTGTGTAGAGCCATTGCACAAACCGGCCTGGCTGATCCGCATTATTGCCGGCGGCAAGATAGGTGGTCAAAAGAGAGAGCACCGCGGGCGAGTAATAGTAAAGAGCGATCGCAGCCAGGGTTCCCCGCGGGTTCTCTGGTTTCTCTTCCAGGTAGGTGATGATTCCATCTTCGTTGACCTGGACGTTGCCGTACTTTTTGATCGCTTCGCCGTCGCCCACATCATAGATCCCCACTACTGCTTCACTTCCTTTGGCGCAAACTACAAATTCCTCAAGCGATTCGGTAAACAAGTTGTCGCCGGCAACAATGAGCATGCTGCCTTGGCGTAAATTTTCGCGTGTCACAACAAAATTGATGTCTCCAATCGCGCCCAGCTTATCGTCGTCGCTCTTGGAACCATCATTGACAATTTTGAATTTGAATTGCGGATGTCGAGTTTGATAGCGCTCGCTCCAAGCCTGAAAGTCCGCAGCGAACTTGTCATTCGTTACTACATAAATCGTTTCCAGATCTGGAATACCCTGAAGGTTGTCCACCACCCATTCGATAATCGGCTTGCCGCCCACGGCGAGCAACGGTTTCGCTTTGTTGAGTGTTAGTGGATAAAGGCGCGTAGCATATCCGGCCGCGAGAATTAATGCGTTCATAAGGTCAAGAAGACAGAGCTTGCGCTCTTTATTACTTTGATTTTGCAGCGCCTCCACTCAGAATTGCATCTTGAAGGCGTTGCTGGATCCTCATGATGCGATGCGGGTCCGTAATTTTGGCACGTGTGGACCGATCCACGACGTACAAAGTATCAATGGCTGCTCCGGCCTGCGTGTTAATGCGAGAAAGCGGGATCAACAGATTCTCGCGGTCAAGGCAGGTCAAGACGTCGTAAAGCAAGCCGATCCGGTCCGGCGCTTGAATCTCGATAAGCGCATAAATCGGATGCGTTTTGTTATCGATTGCGATCCGCGTTGGAAATTCAATTCCGGTCGCGAGACGATGGTTTTGGCGCTTTGCTCTTTCGATTAAGGGAACGAAATCAAAATTCTCATCCTCAAGCGCGCGGCGCAAAGTTTGCTCTACAAGGGTCACGTCGCGTTGGTGTGTGACAGGCCGTGCTTTGGTGTCGCACACACGGAAAACACCCAGCACAACGTTGTCGCCGCGGGTAAAGATATCAGCGCTCAAAATATTCAAAGGCACAACGGAAAATGAACCGGCCACTTTTGCCAATAACCGTTCACGTTCCCAGGTACAGAAGGTGACAACGCTATGTCCCTGCTCCGAAACGGCCTTCCATTGGATCGCCGGGGCCAGAGGAAAATCTCCCCCGCCGGAAGCCTTCTCGAGAAAGGATCGGAAGAGTTTCAGATGCTCGATAATCTCGGAGAGATTGTTGGCGCGGAAATAATTGTCAGGCATGGACTCAAAATGAGCTTCAATTTCTCCGACAAAATCAGCGGGAAGCCTTACGCTTACTGCGGCCTGCAAGCTCTCTCGCTCAACTCTCGTTTGTTCGTAGTAGGATTTCTGGTCCGCCAGGCACCGAGAGGTTTCGTGAAATAATGCCCACACCAAAGATTCTTTCCAATCCGACCATCCTTCCGCGCTCGTACCCTGGCCATCCGCGAGAGTCAGTAGCATCAATGCATTGAGGTTTTTCTGATGCTTCACAATGTGCGCGAAGTCTGTCACCGTGGCTGGATCATCAAGGTTTCTTTGCTGCGCGATCTTGGAAAGAGTGAGGTGATGGTCAACCAGCAGAATGAGCGACTTCCGCTGCTCGGAAGACAACTGCAGACGCGCAGCAACGCGCTGGGCGAAGAGTGCGCTTGCTTCAGAGTGTGGCCGCGCGCCAACCGCTTTGCCGCTATCATGTAAGAGAAGCGCGAGATAGAGAACAAATGGATCTTCCAGTTCTTCGAAAATCTTCCGATACGCGATCAATTTTGGGTCATTCGTCTGCGCCAGGGCGTCGAGTTTATCGATGCACACCAATGTGTGCTCGTCGGCTGTATAACGGTGCAAGAATTCATGCTGCACCAGACAGGTAAGCTGGCCGAATTCGGGAATGTAACGCCCGAGAAAATCGACCCGATGCATCATTCGCAGGATGCGACCTACTCTCCCTTTTTGTGATAGAATCTCCTTGAAAATCGCGCGCGGTCCGCGCGCATACTGATATGTGCGGGTCACCTCGCCGAGACTTCTACTCAGAAGGTCCTCCAATTCCGGACTCAGATCGAGGCCGCGTTCCTGGGCAAGCTGAAATGCTCGGATCATCTGCTCGGGATCTTTGCGAAAAAGATCCCGCCGCGCGAGGTGCAACTGCTTGTTGCGAACAAAGAAAAAATTTCCCACTGGAGTTTTGTCAGTTCTCATCAGCGGAAGAAAACTGAACAAAGCACGGGTCTTGCTTGTGACGTATCCGCTTACAAACTGTTCGGTAATGCGTTCCGTGACCCGGAAGATGTTGCGAGTGTGCTCGTAATAATTCCGCATGAGCGCCTCGCTGCCCCGAAAGTCTTCGGGGTTTCCAGAAGAATAATCGAGCCGTTTTGCAATTTGTTCCTGTAAATTAAGGTGAAGGATGTCGGTCGCGCGTCCAGTCGCGTAATGCAAACCGGTGCGCAAACGCAGTAGAAAATCGTAGGCCTTTTCTATTCGGCGCTGGTCGCTTTCACTCAGCCAGTCTTTCCCCACAAGCTGGTTGGTGCTCAGCGAACCCTCTTTGAAATACGTCATCCAAAGAAGATTTTGATAATCGCGCAGTCCGCCGCATCCGCTTTTCAGGTTCGGCTCCTGCAGATAGACGCTGTCGCCGAACTTCTTATGCCTGGCCACCTGGTCCCGCATGCGCAGTTCCACGTATTCGCGTTCGTAACCGTTAACGCATTTCGAACGGAATTGTCGTCGAAATTCCCGCGCCAACTCCGCATCGCCTGCAAGAAATCGCGATTCCAGCATGGATGTCTTTGTGCGCATGTCCTGATTGGCTTGAGCGACCGCTTCTTTGATCGAGCGCGTGGAGTGTCCAACCTTAAAACCGCTGTCCCACAAAAGATAAAGAACTTGCTGCACCATCTCCTCGAGATGTGGCGAAATCCCCTTCTTTCCCTGCTGATGCAAAAGCATCACATCGATGTCGCTAAACGGATTGAGCTCGCCCCGGCCATAGCCACCGAGAGCGATCAAGGCAAGTGGCATTTTGGCGTTCCCGTTTCCGCGCGCAGTGGTTGCCGCAGCGCCGAAAACGTATTGCAATAGAACATCCACTAGCTCAGCGCGCCGGGCACAAATTTCACGGCCGCCGCCGCCCGCCTGGTGGTTCAGGCGCAGCCGATGTTCTTCGACCTTTAGAAACTTCTTATAAAGCGGGAGGACTTCGGTTGGACGTCTGGCACCCGTCGCTGCAAGACGGCTTTCAGCGTGCGCCAAAACCTGATCCAGATGACGGGACGTTTTCATTGCAATTCGAAATTGCTGTTCAATCTAAAATCGGAAACTCAGAATTCCAAAATCGCGTAGAGAACACCTACTCATCGTCTAAAACTGATCCTATAAAGGCGTGCTGTCGTGTTAAGCAAAGCGAAGAATGACAGTGCTGGCGGCGCAGCGCGGGCGGTTCCCCGTTCCTAAAACAATCAGTATTTCAGGAACGAGGTGACCGGCGTGGGCTCGAGTTGCTTGCGCCCATGAAGGAATTCCAGTTCAATCAGAAACTCTGCTTCGAGAAGCTGTCCCCCGACCTTGCGAATGAGGACAGCTGCAGCGGCAGAAGTCCCGCCTGTCGCCAGTAAATCATCTACCAGTACAACTTTTTCGCCCGCGGTAATCGCATCGATGTGCATTTCCATTTCCGCTTCGCCGTACTCGAGCGAGTAACTAGCGATCTCAGTCTGGAACGGAAGCTTGCCACGCTTTCGAATCGGAACGAAACCGACATCGAGCTCATAGGCTACTGCCGATCCAAAGAGAAACCCACGAGCATCGATCCCAACGATCTTATCAATTTTCCTACCGCGGCAACGGTCCAAAAACAGATCGATGGATGCATGGAAAAGGGCCGGATCACTTAAGACGGGCGTAATATCTTTGAATACGATCCCCTTCTTCGGAAAATCGGGCACATCGCGCACAGCGGCGCGTAATTTTTCAACTGTGTCCAAAGCCATCCGCGCGAATGCTAGCGGACTGTTGCAAAACGTCAATCGGGGCTTGCCCATGGAGCACAATGGCCTTCCCCCTTGTTGTTTTTCTCTCTTTTTTTCAAATCCAGCCTCGCGCACTACTTCGCTACGGGACGGCACAGATTGCCAAGCAGGAAGCCTGCTCTTACAGTAGGTTTCCTTAGGGTGGATCGCTATCTCCTCATCATTTCGACAATTTGTTTTCTCGCGGCAGTCGTACGCACTGGGATTGCGTTGCGCGCTGGCGTTTTTCGCCAGGGAAAATTTAATTTTCTGGCGATTGGACTGGGCTTCGTTTTTCAGACCGCGTTTTTGTCGATCCGGGGTCATGCGCTGGGACGCTGTCCCCTGACGAACCTGTTTGAAGTCTTTATCTTTCTCGCCTGGTCCGTAGCACTAATCTACATGCTGGTCGGTCCAGCGTACCGCTTGTCACTCATGGGCGCATTCACAGCACCGCTGGTGGTCCTACTGCAAGGTGTTGCGCTGATCGCGCCAATCGATGTTCGTAATCCGGTCAAAGTGCCTGCTAATTCTTCGCTGGAATTTCATGCATCTGTTTCGCTGATAGCATACGGCGCGTTTGCCCTCGCGTGTATTGCTGGGGTGATGTACCTGGTCCAGGAGCGCCAGCTCAAGACACATCACTTGCGTTCGATTTTTTATCATCTGCCGCCGCTCACGGATCTCTTTGCGGCAATCACCCGGCTGCTTTGGTTGGGTTTCATTCTATATACCGTCGGGATTGCTAGCGGCTTTTTTACGGGACGGCCCCTGCCACGCGTACAAGTAGTGGCTGCCATTGCCGTTTGGGTGCTTTATGCGGCGATCCTGCAAGGCCGATATTTTCGGCGTATCGCACCAAAGCGAATCGCGGCACTTTGCATTGTCGGATTCAGCGCGGCTCTGACTCTTCTCTGGGGAATTACCTTCTCCGCGCAAACGCACTCCGTCCCATGAATCTCTTCTGCGTCGGCCTCAGTCATCACACCGCGAACGTCGAGACGCGAGAACGTTTCGCTGGTGGCACTGGCGCTGAACGCACTCTTCGCGCGGCAGGGTGCGCCGAGGCGTTGGTGCTCGCCACCTGTAACCGCGTGGAAGTCTATGGCGCTTCAGAGAAACGGGTGTCGACGGATGAAATTGCTCAATGCTTATTGCAAAACGATGAGGTCAGCTTGTCTGACGTAGCCTTGGCGAAGGCGGACGTCCACGGTCACAGTCGAGCATTGCCGTTTTACCGTTACGAAGCCGAAAAATGCGTACAACATCTGTTCCGGGTCGCTTCCGGACTCGACTCGATGATCGTGGGCGAGACAGAAATTCTTGGTCAGACAAAAAAGGCCTACCAATCTGCGCGCACATCTGGTGCGGTTGGGCCCTGCCTTCATCGCTTGTTTCAACGGGCTTTTCGTGTAGCAAAGCAAGTCCGCACGCATACCGAAATTACGCGTGGATCGGTATCAGTTGGTTCTGTCGCAGTTGATCTTGCTCAAAAGATTTTCGGCGAGCTTGGCAATTGCCAAGTCCTGGTTTTGGGAGCCGGCGAAACGAGCGAACGCACAGCCCGCGCGTTGCTTTCCAGAGGCGTGACCGATCTGCGCGTGAGCAATCGTTCAAATCATCGAGCCCAGGAATTGGCACAACGAGTAGGCGGCCAGTCCATCCGGTTCGATCAATGGGCACAGCAATGTTGCAAGATCGACATTCTGATTACATCCACTTCTTCAGAAACTCCATTGCTGACCCCGACAAATCTCAGACACATGCTGGCCAATCGCGTCGATCGTCCGCTTTTCATCATCGATATCGCTGTTCCGCGCGATGTCGATCCTGCTGTGAACGACTTGGAAGGCGTATATCTTTATGATATCGACGCATTGCGCTCTGTTGCGGAGCAGTCTCTTGCCGTGCGCCGCCAGCAAATCGCTTCCGCAGAGGCGATCATTGCCGAGCATGTCACAGATTTCCTCGCTAAAGTTTCCTACGAATTCAAGCGCGCTTCGCGAATGGGCGGCCATTCACCGATTGCTGACAGTCCCTTGCACCCATCACAGCTGTAGGAAAGCTAACAGCTTCCCCTACAGATTCTCGCGGGCTACATTCCCGCGATGACAAGAAAAATCATCCTGGGCACGCGCGGCAGCGAACTGGCGCGTGCGCAAGCGCGGTTGATTGAAGAAGCAATTCAAACCGCGCAACCGAACACAAAAATCGAAACAAGAGTCGTCGCCACGCGCGGAGACAAGGCCAGTCTTCTTGAACGTCACGCTGGACGCAAAGGATTGTTCACAGCAGAAATCGAGCGGGCTCTTCTTGCCGGCGACGTCGATATCGCGGTTCACAGCGCAAAAGATCTTCCGAGCGAAACGAACCCGGACGCAGAAATTGCCGCGGTTCTTCCTCGTGCACAGATGGATGATGTGTTGGTGTCAAAGCATCCGGGCGGTTTTGTTTCGCTCCCACACAATGCGGTCATCGCCACCGGCAGCGTGCGAAGAAAACACCAGCTGCTTTGGAAACGGGCAGATCTCAAAGTTGTCGACCTTCGCGGGAATGTTCCAACCCGGCTGCGCAAATTGGCTGATAATAATTGGGACGCCGTCGTACTGGCTCACGCGGGACTCGCACGGCTCGGTATGTCTAGAGTAGCGCATGCCTCTGGGTTTCACCCGTCTGCCCCAGGAAAAGCGGGAGGCTCGCGCTACCTTATTCCCTTCGGGAACAGGCAATTTTTCATCGAAATCCTTCCACAGGAAGTTTTTTTGCCTGCGGGTGGTCAGGGAATCATTGCGCTTCAAGTTCGTGTAAACGATGACTCGATGAAGGCAATTGTCGATCTTGTGAACGATCACAAAACTTTGCTTTGTTTACGAGCAGAGCGAGAATTTTTGCGTTTGTTGCACGGCGACTGCAATTGTCCGGTGGGCGTACTTGCCACCATTGAGGGCGATAAGATGAAACTGCGGGCTCAATTGTTTACTGATCAATCGGCTGCTCCGCGAGAAGGCCAGGTGAAGGGCACTGCCGATGAGGGAGAACGTCTGGCTGAGCAGTTACTACACCGATTACGAGCATGAGCACGAGTAAGAGTGGTAAAGTTTATCTCGTAGGGGCCGGACCTGGCGACCTCGGATTGGTAACCCTGCGTGCCAAGGAGTGCATCGAGAATGCGGATGTAATCGTTTACGATCACCTGGCAAATCCCGAGACACTCGGCTGGACACGGGACGACGCCGAAATTGTCGATGTCGGCAAGACGCCCGGTCAACCGCAGATCAGCCAGCAGGAAATCAATTCGCTGCTGATTGAAAAAGCTCGTGAAGGCAAACAAGTCGTTCGGTTGAAAGGTGGAGACCCATTCGTGTTTGGCCGAGGCGCTGAGGAGGCGCAGATGATCGCCGATGCCGGAATCCCATTCGAGATTGTGCCTGGAATCACTTCGTCCATCGCCGGACCGGCTTATGCAGGCATTCCCATGACGCACCGGGCGCACAATTCACACGTGACGTTCTTTACGGGACACGAAGACCCGGCGAAGACAGACAGTGCAATCGATTACGCTGCGTTGGCAAAACTCGGTGGCACTCAGGTGATGTTAATGGGCATGGAACGTCTCGGATCGATCACGACCGAAATGATGAAGCATGGTGTGCGTGGCGATTTGCCAGTGGCACTGGTTCGCTGGGCGACTACCGGTCGGCAGGAAACGCTCACCGGCACACTTGGCGATATTGCTCAAAAGGCGGTCGCGAATGATTTTGCGGCGCCTGCGGTAGCCGTCTTCGGAGAAGTTGTCGCGTTGCGAGACAAGCTCAATTGGTACGAAAACCGTCCCCTGCTTGGAAAGAGGATTGTCGTTACGCGGACAAGAAAACAAGCCAGCGCGTTAAGCAGTAAGCTGCGCGCACTGGGAGCTCACGTTATAGAACTGCCGACAATTCGAATCGAGCCACCGAGTGATTTGCGCGACTTCGCAGAACTCGTGCAGGACGCACACATTTACGACTGGATCGTGTTCACGAGCGCAAATGGCGTCGAATCGTTTTTCGATATTTTCTTCAAGCTATACGATGATTCGCGCGAAATCGGAGGTGCTCGGATTGCCGCCATCGGCCCGGCCACCGCTCAACGCGTGAAAGAGTTTCATCTGCACGTCGATCTTCAGCCGAAAGAATTCGTGGCTGAAGAGGTCGTGAATGAATTCAAAAAGCAGGGAAGCATTGAAAATTTGAAAATTCTCCTGGTGCGCGCAGAAAAAGCGCGGGACATCCTTCCGAAAGAGCTCTCGGCCCTGGGCGCGATCGTGGACGAGGGATTCGCCTATCGGACCGTGCCCGAGACGCGCGACATCAGCGGAGCGCGCCGACAACTGGCGAAGGACGGTGCCGACTTGATCACGTTCACCAGTTCGTCAACCGTGGAAAATTTTCTCGCCCTGGGCTTACCGTGGCCGAAAGGAATGCAAATTGCCAGCATTGGTCCAATCACATCGCAGACAGCGCGCGACAACGGTTTGAAAATCGCTGTCGAAGCGAAGCGACACGATATCGACGGCTTGGTAGACGCAATCGGCGACTTCTTTGCCGGGAAGGCTGCTCACAAGAGCTAAAAGATCAAAACAGCTTTAATCACCACAACGAGCACCGCTTTGTCGGGTTACCCTTTTCACTTTCTAATATTTTGATCTTTAGCTTGGATTGAAGCGAAACTTGGTCCGACCGCGCTTGGCGTTGGCTTTCGCTTTGCGGCGGTGCTTTTGCGAAGGGGTCTCGAAGGCGCGCAAACGGCGGACCTCCTCGAGAATGCCCTCGGCATCCAGCTTGTTCTTAAGCCGCTTCAATGCGCGATCGACGGGTTCACCTTTGCGAACGATCACTTCTGGCATCAATAATCACTCCTGACTTTAGCGATAAACTCCTAACTGGCGAGCGGGAGCCTACTCGGGCCGGGCGCGCCCGTCAAATCTGCCCGGAAAAAGGCCTCCGGAATCGCTTTGGACGTCCAGATTGGGCGCAGCTTGGACTCCAAAACGGTTCAGCGTTGGGCAAGCGGATTGGCTGCTGTCGCTTTTTCGGTGATCTCGCGCCGCAAGGCTGTGGCGCCGCCGCGAGCACGGGTCCACCACAATACAATTGGCGAGGCGATAAAAATGGAGGAGTAAGTACCGACGACAACGCCTATAATAATGGCAAGGGAGAAATCCCGCAGCACCGCGCCGCCAAAGAAAAACAGGCAAAGAATCGGGATCAGCGTCACGGTGCTTGTAAGAATGGTTCGGCTCAGCGTCTGGTTGATGCTTGAGTTCATGATTTCCTCGATCGTTCCGCGCCGTCCGCTGGCCAGACCTTCGCGGATCCGGTCGTAAACAACGATGGTATCGTTAATCGAATACCCGGCGATGGTCAGCACAGCGCCGATCATTGTCAGGGTAAGTTCGCGCCCAAGAAGCGAGAACACGCCGACTGTCATAAACACGTCGTGCAACAAGGCGACGATTGCCCCCACAGCAAACGCGAGTTCGAAGCGAAACGTTACGAAAATCAAGATGCCCAGGATGCCGAGGCCTAGCGCGATTAATGAATTTTTCGCCAGCTCACCGCCTACGAGCGCGCCCACGCGTTCCGAGCCTTCCACCCTGAAGCTGGCGGCCGGCAGCGTCTGCATGACCTGCTTTTCCACCTTGTCACTGGTGTTCAACGGCGTGCGGATGGTGATGTAACTCCTGCCGACCTGCGAGGACTCCTGAATGGAAGCATCAGCAAGCCCGATTGGCCTGAGCGCACCGCGCACCTGGCCGATATCGATCTTGCCGGGCGAGCTTAGAGTGATGAGATCGCCGCCGCGAAAGTCGACGCCGAAGTTGCGTTCGCCGCGTTGGTAAAAAGCAAACGCGCCGGCGAGAAGCAGCGCGAGCGAGCACATGCAGGCAATAAAGCCTTTGCCCAGGAAATTGATGTTCTGCGCTGAAATCAGGTGCAACATGGAGATGCGCTTCACTTTTCCGGCATCGACAAGCCAGCCGAGACAGTTCCGCCCCACAATGAGTGCGGTGAACAGCGACGCCAAAATTCCCAGCGTCAGCGAGATGGCGAAGCCTTTCACCGGGCCAGTCGCCTTCCAAAAGAGAATCGCTGCGGTGATCAGCGTGGTAACGTTGGCGTCAAAGATAGAGCTGAAAGCTTTCTCATACGCGGTGTTCAGGGCGACCTTGAGCGATTTTCCCAACGCCATTTCTTCGCGCAACCGCTCGTAAATGAGCACGTTTGCATCGACCGAAAGGCCAATGGTCAGGATGATACCCGCAATACCTGGCAGAGTAAGGACGAAGTGAAACATCGTCAGCGCGCCAACGAGCAGGATGAGATTAATGATCAAGGCGAGATTTGCGATGAGACCGGGAATTTTGTAGTAGACGGCCACGCAAACCAGCGTAATGGCCAGTCCAACCAGGCCCGCGAGAATGCTCGCGCGAATCGAATCCAGTCCGAGTGTGGGCGAAACGCTGCGCTCCTCCTCGATGCTCACTGGGGTTTGCAAGGGATTCTGAAGCACACTTGCCAGGCCGCGCGCTTCTTCCTCAGTGAATCGCCCCGTGATTTGTGCGTCGCCGCCGTAAATGGCGTCCTGGATCACCGGCGCAGATTGGATTATTCCATCCAGCACGATCGCAAAACGATGATGAACATGCGCAGCTGTTATGTCGCCGAACTTTTTTGCTCCTTCGCTGTCGAATCGCAAATGAACCACCCAACCGTCTCGTTCATAAGAAGCGCCCGCACTCGAAACTCGATCGCCAGATAAATCGGCTTTCTTTTTAACCAACAAACGTTCTTCCCTTGATTTTTCTTTGGAACCCGGAACGGCCTCACCGAACTCATTTTTCAGCGGCGCCCCCTCCGCATTGATTTTGTAAGTTTCGATTCGGTAATCTGGCGGAATGACCTGTTTCCCTTCGTCGATCTGTCGCAATCGTTCGCCGTTATCTGGATAGACCAGACGGAACTCCAGCTTCGCTACCCGCGAGAGTTGATCGCGCGCTTCCTGGATCTTGGCGGTGTCGAGTCCTGGAATTTGCACCAGAATGCGGTCGTTCGCGACGGGACTGATTATCGGCTCACTGACTCCAAATGTATCAATACGCTTGCGAATGACTTCGACTGCCTGGTCGAGCATGCCTTTGGTGACCTCTTTATCGCCACCTTTCAAGCGAATGAGGAAGGATGTGCCTCCTTGAATGTCGAGTCCGAGCGCGATCTTTTTCTGCGGGGGCCAGATGGTGACAATGCTGGAGACAACCAGCAATAGCATAAGCGTCATGGCTAGCAGGCGTTTCCGCAGACCCTGGTCGGTGGCAAAATACCACCCGAAGAGGACAAGCATGGCGAGTCCAGCAAGAAATGTTAGCGCAGGGGTCATTGGAGGCGGTTGATAGCTGATAGATAAGAGTGGAGGGACAAAAACATAGCTGGAATGGCGTTAGGTTCTCTCAACCATCGACTCTTAACTCTCAACTGCTTTCAGTACCGTCGTGATGGCCGATTTCTCCATCTCGATCTTTACGTTGTCGGCCACTTTCACCAGCACGGTGTTCTCCTTCACATTCGAAATTAAACCGTGAATACCGGCATTGGTCACAACGCGGTCGCCGGTTTTCAGATCCGCCATTAACTTCTGCTGTTGTTCCTGCCGCTTCTTCTGCGGTCGAATCATCACGAAGTACATGATGATGAAAATAAAAATCAGCGGCACAAAAAATGTGCCAATGCCGCCGCCTGGCATCTGTTGAGGTGCCGCGCTTTGCGCTTGAGCAAGAAACGTCTGGAACATATTTCGAATTGGAGAGCGCAGCTTAAACGCGAAAGCGTCCCCTGCAATCGTTCTTTCGCGTCGCTCGTATTATCGAGAGCGACCGGGGCCACCGAAAATCCAAGACGGGAAAGAGTCTGAATCGCTTTCACTTGATGAAAAATCTACGAGGCGTGCTAATCTTCGTTCGCTGAAAACGGGGGTATAGCTCAGTTGGTAGAGCGTCTCGTTCGCAACGCTGTCTAACGGATATTCTCATTTGTTCTGATTTGATCTGACGCGCGCTTTCATAGCTAAAGCGTCAGTCGCTCTGTCCTCAATTATTCTGATATGACCTTACGAAATGGGCAGCGTCGTACAAAAGAGCCGTACAAAAAAAGCGCGATTGACGCGCCTTCGGCGCTACGGGGGTCGAATTAACATGGGGCCATCAAAGGCTTCGAAAGAGAGAGAAAAATTTAAGTCATCCGCAATTGGTTCGACAAAACATGAATAGCAACGTAATGGCCTAAAATGAGAAAGCCGGGTAAACGTCGCCCGCAAAAATACAAGGAAGCGACCGTGGAAATGTCGGCCCTAATCTCGGAGGACGAGCTCGAGCACAGAGCAGGTCGACCCGCAGGCTCAATGCGCTATCTATGCGACGAGCTGCCGCACGTCTATTGGCGATTGGTCAAAGATGGTAAAGTCTTTTTCCATCGCCACGATGCGCCGGACCTAATACGCGCACTGCTCAGCGCACCACGGTTTAAGTGGTATAAAGGGCCGCGCCGTCCAGATGATACACAACCCCTTTCCGAATGACAGATCAAGCTATGCAGGCGGCTGCCGGCGGTTCTTCGGCGGCGGGATTGTTCCTGGCTCGTAAATTCAAATGTGAGTTCGATTCCGCCGGGAACGTTTACCATGCAAGCCAGCGGTAATTATCCACAAGTCAGAACCAAATCAGAAGAGCAACAAGCGGTTTTTTTGCTCGCAACACAGCAGGTTTCTCCGCTAAAGCGATAGCGCGCACACTCCTATGGACCTCAGGTTCACATGTCCAAGCTGCGGTCAACACATCTCCGCGACACGTGCCCAAATCGGTGTAACAGCTCCGTGCCCTAACTGCAATGCGACCGTCACCGTTCCGAAAACCTCTAAGTTACCCCGCCAGCATCAGAGCCAGAGACAAAATTCCGCGAAAAAAAAACGTTACGAGACGACTGTGATTTTGATCGACGATAGTGAGATGCCCACCACGTCCCGGAAACTAAAAAAGTGGACAGACGATGTCACCGAGGCGCAGAATTGGATGATTCGTCAGCTAGGCGCGTTCCATGGGGCTCGATATTTCGCGGCCATTTTTGATCACAAGGAAAAGAAATCCCTGTTTAAGGAGAAACGGCGATGAAAAAATCGGGGCTAATCTCGCCGGTCGCCGCATCGAATTTATAAGTGGCCCCTCAGCGCGTTTTCGTAACTCGCTCCGTTAGGGGCTTTCCGGACGGCGACGATGTGGTCTCTATGTTCTTTTTGATCAGGTACCAAACCGTTGTCGCAAGTAGGAGGCTGACCAACTTCGCGCGCCAGTTTTTCAGGAGTGTCACTCTGGTGCGCATGACGGCGAGCAGCATCGCGCCCCACTTTCTCCGGGCCGGTGTCTTCATATTTCCGCGCGGAATGAAAAATCATACGCTGCCGAGCAGGAGCCGTGGAAGAGAAAAAATTGCCCAGCAGCCTCCGAAGTTCCTCCGCCAGCGCTAGCCCGCGCGCGAATGCCTTGGATCTATGCTTCCCGCAGTAAGGGCTTCAATTTGCTTTTGCTTGCACCACCGTCCGCGTCCAGTTTCTCGATGCCCCTTTTAGCGACTCGTTGGCAGGATCGCGTTCATCTGATCGCACATAGTCTCGATATCAATCTTCACTCCACTGTAACGGCAACAGGAACCGATGGAATGCCATTAGCCACGACGACAAGTTGGCTAGGCCCCAACTCCTGGTTTGCTGGCACGTCGAAATGAGTCGACACGAGACCGTTGAATGCGACAGCCATGCTGCTGTGGTCGTGGGTTCGGCTATAGAACACGTGTCCAGTTGCATTGTTGGTGATGCGAACCAGCGGGTAATTTGTCGCCGATTGCTGATCGTCTCCGTAAGCAGCTCCTTGTGACATGCCGTTGAAACGATGGCCAAAGATAACGTAAGATGCGCCGGGACTAACCCTGGCAGGGGCAGACTGGATCTGTGGTGCCCAAGCCGGATTGTAGGTGCCCGCAGGATTGTAAACTGATACAAAGAAGAAGTCAGTGAACAGAATCTGGCCCGTTGGGAGGACCAGCATGTTGCCGTAGTACGACGAGTCGTTGGCTGCATTGGGAGCCGGAGGAATCGTCGTTAAGTTTTCCCCGTCAAATTCGAGAAAGGTCGAAGGAGTGTTGAAGATCAACGGGCTCGCCATCATCAAGACCTTGCCGTTGGGCTCGAGCGCGGCGGGACCGTCGGAGATACCCAAGTCGTCGGGGAAATCGGGACCCGCTCTCCAGCTTCCCTTGAAAATCGCGGTGTGGGCGGCGCCACAGGCGTTCGCTCCTGTGGCGAAGACACTCCCGTCGTTCATCAAGACCGCAGGCCCCACCTCGAACGAGGCGAAATTGCGTCCGCCGCAATCTGCTGCGGAGTCCCAGAGTTGGACCCTCGTGCCCCCGCCGGGACTCGTCCACTTGCCCGACGCGGGATTATAGAGCTCAAAGTTCATTCCAGTCGGGTCGTACTGAAAAACATAGGCATCGACTGTTAGCACCTTCTTGTTAGGCAACAGCGTCCATCCCTCTTCATCATGGACGTCGAACTTGTTTTTGCCGGTCGGTGTCCAGGTGAGAGTTCTTGCATCGAGCAAAGCTGTGTCTCGGGTGAGGGCATCCGCCAGCATGAACGTTCCATCAAAGAGAACGACACTTTGGGCATCCCCGATGGTTCTCGGAAAAGGCCCAAAGCCGCCAAAAAACGGAGGAGGGGCGACAAGCGTCCAGGTATTGGCCAGCGGGTCATAGATGGCGCCCTGATCGGACCAGATCGCGTGAAACACTCCGTTGGAGAAGTTATACTCGCCGCCCTCGATGATGACCCGGCCATCGGGAAGAACGGCTGACGCGTGATACAGTGGGCTGTAGCCATCTGGCAGCGATGCTAGCTGCGTCCAAGTTCCGTTCACGTAGCTGCCGAATTCGTCAGGAGTCAGTTTCCACCAATCTTGGCATCCGTTGTCTGCCAGTATAACAGTACCGTCGGTGAGTAAAAGTGGGTTACCAGGGCCGCAATCGAAAGGGTCAAGAACCGGCGGTTGGTTTGTTAGCAATTGCCACGGCGAGCCTGGAGCGAGGGCGGGAGTTGCCTTAAGTACAGTTGCGTCCTTTTTCGGCGGGAGAGGCTTTAGCTTTGGGATAGATTGTGCTCCGACTATGCCGGCCCAACCAAGCAGAGTGAACACCACAACTATCGCTTTGAATCGGATCAATAAATTCATGATTTTTTCTTCTTTCCTTTTCCCCGCTAAGTTGATTTTGGGAACGCGGGTCCGGAAAAGGCGGAGAATCTAGCCGGGAAATGTCCGCCTGATTCGAATCCGTTGAACGGCGTTGAGTTTGCAGAAAACCCCGCTCACTCGTCAAGAGAATTCGCCGCAATCCCGTATCACCGATTCAAGTTCTAAAAACGCAGTCAGCTTTTCATCTGAGCGCGCGATGAAACGCCTTCCATCATCGCGATGTGCGTCAACAACCCAGATCGTTCGCCCCTCGGAATCAAAGGCTGAGACCCAGCCCGAAACTCCAGCAGCGTTTCTTGAGATTGTCAGCGGTGACTCGGCGGATTTTTGTTTTAGCAGACTTTAGATTAGGGATTATCGGGCGGCACGAACCTTTGAGATGTCAAATATCTCGAAAGCCTTCGTGGTGCCGCCGCCTTCAACGATGTAAGCGTACTTGCCCGAGACGAAGATGTCGTCCGGCTGGCCGCTGTTGGCAAGCGGGCTCTGGCTTACGAGCGAAGGAGTGGCCGGGTCCGAGACGTCGAATATCTCGAACGCGTTGGTTGTTCCCGCGCCCTCCACTATGTAAGCGAAGCCGTCCCTGACCCAGACAGCGTCGCCGCCGCCCGTGTCAATGCTGCCCGCATTGGCAAGGTCGGCCTGGCCTGCCAAAACCGGGGCCGACGGGTTGGATACGTCGAAAATTTGGAAGGCGTTGGTCGTTCCCCCGCCCTCAGCGATGTAGGCGTAGTTGCCTGAGACGAATATGCCATCGTCCGGGACTCCATAATTCAGGTCGGTCGCGCTCTTAAGGATCGGCGCCGCTGGGTCCGACACATCGAAGATGTCGAAGCCTTGGCTTCCAGATCCGCCGATAGCGATGTAGGCGTAGTTGCCTTGGACGTAGATAGACGCCTGGTCGAACGCCGTGAGATTGCTCTGACTTACGCGCACCGGAGCTGCCGGGTTCGATATGTTAAATATCTCGAAGCTATTGGTGTAGCTGCCTCCCTCGACAACGTAGGCGTAGTTGCCCTGGACGAATAGGCGGTCGCCGGCGTTATTGGTCAGGTTGGCCTGGCCGACGAGTACTGGCGCGGCCGGGTTAGTAACGTTGAATACTTGGAGCGCATTAACCGTGCCGCCTCCCTCGACGATATAAGCGAAGCTGTCCTTAACCCATATGTCATCGGTCGAGACCCCGTTGCCGCCGTTGGCTAGATTGCGCTGGCTGATCAGGACAGGAGCTTTAGGGTGGGATATATTGAATATCTGGAAGGCCCTGGTAGTGCCGCTTCCCTCAACGACGTAGGCGTAAGTGCCGCCTGTGATGAAGACGCCGTCGCCTCCGCCGCCACTATTCTTGCCCTGTGCCAAGTTACTTTGGCTGACGCGCCGCACGTGAGTAGACACAGGGAACATGATAGTTTGCGCGATGTAGCCGCCGGTAGGCGTAGTAGCGCGCAGGTAGTAGCTGCCTGAGGGAACCGTTATGGTTGAAACGGTGATCGTGCTCGTGCCGCTGACCGCTGCCAAGCTGGTAGTAGTGGTGGCGCCCGTAGAGCTGTTTACGAATATGAGTTGTGAGTTCGCAGGAAGGCCGAAGTAGTCCGACGTCACGGTGCTACCTGTTTGGGATACGTAGTTAATATCGGGACTGGTGGTCATCGCGCTAGAAGCGAAGGGAACTAAAGCGATGCCGAGAACGAGCGAACTGAGTATCTTTCTTTTCATGCGATCTATATGATTTCTTACGATTAATATGTTGAAAAGCGTGAAGCGGTCTAGGGTTGATTCGACAGAACTCCGCGCAGCGTTAATACTCGGAATCACAATTTCCGATCTGCTTCGCATCCAGTGCTCGCGATAGACGTTTGCAGCAAAAAGAGCCTAAAGAGCTGCAAAGCTGATAACGATTTAGTTTGGAGACCACTCGATCAATGGCACGGCGAGGAATGAGCCATCCTCTGATTTTATTTGTGCCTGCGTGTTGGTTGGCAGTTTTCGCGTTCCTGCAATGACCGTGGCGTGAATCAGAACGCGATAAACGGATCAGTCATCACGAGGCGGACCGGAACATTCTCGATTTCGGCTGGCACCTGCGGATTCGCGGAGCTTGTCTTATCCACATAAATAACGATCGCTGGTGCAGAATTATCCTCGAGTGCTCCAAGGCCAACGCCCAACACTCCTGGTCGAGACATTATTTCGTGGCGATTCTGTTCTAACACTCTGCTTGTCTCGTCGAGCGCTTGTTGTGGGCCTTGCGTCTGCTGCGCTTCAAACTCTTCCATGAGCGAACCAGTGCAAGTAGTGCCGACGAAACTAACAGACATGCCAAGCACTTCACCTAACTTGGTAAGGACTTCACTGATTGGATTACCGATGGTGGTTGAACTGCTCCCGGCAAAGAGAAGCGCCACGGGCCGATGGCAAGCAGCAT
>JBKPLD010000007.1:0-16578 GCA_046731415.1 Verrucomicrobiota bacterium | reverse complement strand
TACTCGATCCGCTCCTGCGGGTTAATCAAAATCGTGGCCGGTTTGTCCCCTATAGCATGATTGTCGGACCACTTTGTGAGGATATTCCCTTCGGAGTTCATCAGATAAATCTCAATTCGTTGATTCGTCGGAAAATCGAGCGTCACAGGGCGCTTCGATACGTTTGCCAATGTCAGTTTTATTCCAAGCTGGCGGACTTCAGACAACTTGATGGTCTGCGGTGTGATCAGGAGGTCCACCGTAAGCCCGCGAAGTCTGGCATCTTTGTATTGGGGAACCGCGTCAGGCGAAAATGGATGAAGGAGGCGACCAAGCCAACCGCGCCTGCGTGCGGGCGTGGACGTCGGCACGGCGTCCTGGGCAAACAGGCTCCCGACAACGCAAAATATCAGGATCTGCAAGGCTGTTCGTCGCTTCATGGGCGGGGTAAAACAGACCCGAAAGCTTTCGAGGTTGCAAAAACCCTGTCAAACCCTTTATCCAATCCCCATGAAAACTGTCTGTGCATTCGTGTTTTGCCTGGTTTTCGCCGCGGCCCAAGGCATGGCGAAACAACGACATTGCACGTTCCGATTACATGCACAAGCAAACCCTCGGGACACAGAGGTATTCGCGACGTCTGTTCGCGCGCAAGTCTCCGGAAAAACTCTGGCGATGGAAAAAACGCCGTGGATTTCAGAGCGGGATGTCACGGCGTTTTTTCCGTATCCGGCTGCAAATGGAACGTATGGTGCACTGCTTCAACTCGACGAGCATGGGCGAGTCGTGCTCGATACTTTAAGCATTGAGCGTCGCGGCGGCTTACTTTTCGTGTTCGTTAACGGCCGACAAATCACCGAACTCGAAATCGACAAGCGTGTTTCCGACGGAAAAATCTACATTCCTTCCGGCCTGACTTCGGCGGATATCGAATTGATGAAAAAAGACTGGCGCATGATCGGACAAAAGAAAAAGCGGTGATGCGGTTGCAAAATGACGAATATCCAATGCCCAATGACGAACGAATGACGAACCCCAAATGACGAAGGACTTTGCGCGGCAGAATTTATCATTCGCCATTAGTTCGTCATTCGGTCATTCGTCATTCGTCATTCGTTTCACGTCGGCAATCGCAGTGTTGATGGCTTCCGCTGTTTCGCTCATCAGCGAAACGCACAATGCTGTCGATCTCGCCTTGCCGACCGACAACGATGCCCTGTTTTCAGGCGACGGAGCGGCGTTCTACCAGTATATCGAACGCAACTACAAAGGCGTGAAATCCACGCCATGGGAAGGTGGCCAGTACGGTTTTGTGCGCGATCCTACGGACAAAGCGGGTGGCATTGTCTACACCCGTTTTCATGAAGGGATCGATATTCGCCCTTTGCATCGCGACGCTCATGGCGAGCCGCTCGACGAAGTACACGCCATCGCCGATGGGAAAGTGATGCACGTTAACCCCGTCCCCGGCTACTCGAATTACGGAAAATACATCGTTGTTGAACATCGCTGGGACGGCTCAAATTACTATAGCTTGTATGGACATCTGAGCTCGATCGCGGTCCAGCCAGGAGACGCAGTGAAACGCGGCCGGCGCATCGGCGTGATGGGCTACACCGGAACCGGCTTAAACCGTGAACGCGCGCATCTCCATTTGGAATTGAACTTGATGCTCAGCGATCAATTCGAGGCTTGGTACAACACGTTCTTTAGAAGCGATCCCAATCACAACGGCATTTACAATGGTATGAATCTGATCGGGCTTGATATCGCGCGGCTGTACCTTGCGTTACACAAAGATCCCTCGCTGACTATTCCCGAGTTTCTCAGTCGCGAAGAGACATTCTACAAAGTGACCCTTCCCAAATCCCGGCATTTCGAGTTGCCGAAATTTTATCCATGGATGCTTACGACCGGACGCCGGAACGAAAAATCTTCCTGGGAAATCTCATTCGCACAGTCCGGTGTGCCGCTGAAAATAGAGCCGAGCGATAAAAGCGTAACGCAACCCGAGTTGAGTTATGTCAAAAGCCGATCCGCAAACTATTCTTATCTTACCAGAGATATGGTTTCCGGCCACGGCGCAAATGCGCATCTCACTGATTACGGGAGACAATTAATGCGGCTGCTAATTTGGCCCGATTAAACCGTAACCGCTTCGCTGCGCGAAGCGCGACACTTTATTTCCTGTGTCACGTGCAATGCGTCGCCCACAGGGCGACGGCTACAAGCATCAGCACGAAGTAGGCGCGCGCTGTGCGAGCGCGACTCCGTGCGGAATCGCTCCCTGGACAAATCCGAGACACTCGACAGCGCCGCTCGGCTTTCCCGGAAGGGCGATCACGAGCGAAACATCGACGATCGCTGCCAGGCTGCGCGAAAGAATTGAGTTGGGAGTGATCTTCATGGACTCCGCGCGCATCACCTCTCCAAAACCGGGCAACTCGACCCGCATAATCGCACGGATCGCTTCCGGAGTAACGTCACGCGGTCCGACGCCCGTTCCACCGGTTGTCAAGATTAAACCGCAACCTTGCTGTGAAAACGAACGAATCGTCTGCTGAATCCGTTCTGCGTCGTCGGGAACAATCGCTTCCGACAGGACCTGCCATCCTGCGTTTTGCGCCGCTTTTCTCAGCGCAGGCCCGCCAAGATCCTCATAATCACCTGTGCTGGCTCGGTCTGAGATCGTGATGATACCAACTTGTATCTGCATGCCTAACGATGGGCGCGTACAAAAATGCTGTCATCCTGAGCGCAAGCGAAGGACCTCACAGAAGCCGAGTGATCACGCCGTTTAGTTTGCGTGCTGGAGACTGGATGAGTGGGGTCCCTCGTGGTCTCCGCGACTCGGGATGACAATGAAAGATTTCCGGGTCTATACATCGTGCTTCGTCTTGCTGAGTAGTCGAACATCAGAAATCCGCATCTCTTTGTCTACCGCCTTGCACATATCGTAAATCGTCAGCAACGCGATCGTGACGCCGACTAACGCTTCCATCTCCACGCCGGTCTGTGCAATCGTCTGTGCAGCACAGGTTACCTCTACTCCTTCGTCCGATGAAACAATGTCGATCCTAATATCTCCCAGAGGAAGGGTGTGACAGAGTGGAATCAAGTGTGTAGTCTGTTTTGCAGCTTGAATAGCAGCGATTCGCGCAGTCGCGAATACGTTCCCCTTTGCGATTTGATCCTTCGCAATTAGATCGAGTGTTTCTGGCTTGAGCTGAATCTTTCCACGGGCAACCGCTCTGCGCTTGCTCATTGATTTCGCCGAGACATCCACCATCTGCGCCCGGCCATCGTCGCTGATGTGAGTGAGTCGTTTCATTTTGCCATGCTTGTCATTCCGAGCGAAGCGCAGAATCTCTGATCCATTCTTCCACCATCAGAGAGCAATCAGAGATGTTTCGCTTCGCTCAACATGACACAAAGGCAATCCTTCACTGGATGCTTTAGCCCCCGATGGCGATCATCCTGCGATTTGGCTGATAGTTATTCCGGAAATCGTGCTGCTCCGGCTTTCGATCCACAACACTCAGGAAGAATTGTTTCAGCTCCGTGTCAGTAGCACCGGCCCGCAGCGGTTTCATAATATCGAACTCCAGATAGCTGCCAAGGCACGGTCGCAATTTCCCGTCGCAGGTAAGACGGAGCTTGTTGCAGCTCTCACAGAAATGGAGGTTGGTCATTGCCCCGATAAAGCCAATTCGCTGCCGGCGCCCGGGTATTAGGTAGTACGTGGCCGGTCCGTTTGTTCGAAACTCAGCTTCAGGAATCAAAGGGCCGTAATGTGATTCAATTATCCTCTTCGCCTCGCGCACCGGCATGAAGTTGTTGTCATTCAGCACTTCTGTTGTGCTTACGGGCATCATCTCGATGAAACGAAGAATTAGATCGCGCTGAGCTGCAAATTCTATCAATGGAATCAGCTGATCCTCGTTTCGACCACGCATCAGGACGGTGTTAAGTTTAATCTGTTCGAAGCCTTGTTCGATAGCCGCGTCGATTCCACAAAGAACCTGTTCATGGAAATCGCGGCCGGTGATATTCGAATAGACCTCTCGATCTAACGTATCGAGCGAAATGTTAACCGATCCCACACCGGCTGCGCGTAAGGCGTTAGCCATTGTTTTGCTCGGCGCGGTTTCACGCGCGAGCAACGTCCCATTCGTGGAAAGGCCGATGTTTTTAACGCCAGGGATTTTGGGGATTCGCCTGATGAAATCGACAACGTCACGTCGCGTCAGCGGTTCGCCACCGGTAATCCGCACTTTCGAGACGCCCAATTCGGCAGCAATGCGAATGAGACGCAGCGTCTCTTCAAAGCTCAGGATCTCTTCACGCGGCAACCACTCCTGTAATTCCTGCGGCATGCAGTACGTGCAACGCTCATTGCAACGGTCCGTGATCGAGACGCGCAGATACGAAATGCGATGACCGTAGGGATCTTGCATCCGGCGGAAACCTACTGGCAGGTTGTATTGAATCAAGAAACCGCGTGATTGACTCAGAAGGCGACGCGCGAGTATGATCGCTTCCATGAAGCGTCAATCCTTCTCGGGGGCGCTCATATTTGGGATTGCCACAGGTGCGTTGATTCTCGCGAGTTGTTCAACCATCGAAAGTCGAGTTTCTGAACATCCCGAAATTTATGGAAATCTTGCTTCACGGGACCAGTCGCTGGTAAATCAGGGACACATTCGATACGGCATGTCTCGAAATGCAGTTTGGATGGCATGGGGTTCGCCCGATTCCAAAGTCATAGGAAACATGCGTGGCCGTTCCACTGAGACGTGGATTTACGTCTATTACGCAACTTATCCTTACTACTATCCTTACGGTCCCGGCCTTGGCTTTTTTGGGGATCCTTTCTACGATCCGCTCTATTATTCACTGATCCCCCCGAGCATCCCCTACCCAAACAAGGTGGTTACTTTCTCAAATGGGAAGGTTGTATCGTTTCAATACCTGGCATGGTCATGACGCTGATCACAATTTCGTTCGCGTTCGGTCACTAAACGAACCACGTTACCGACGTACTTATAATCAATGGCTCCCGACTGTTTTCAAAATTTCATCAGCGCTCCTAAACAAGTGGGCGAACTGAAAGGCGTCGCCCCTGCAGTCGTGATAGCGGCCGCATTGCTTTTAACGGGCTGCGGAACGCCAGGGACGCGCATCTCTCAACGCCCGGATGTTTACCAGCGTCTCTCTGCGCAGGATCAAGCGCTGGTGAGTCAAGGACAGATTCGACTGGGCATGACGATGGACGCAGTATGGCTCGCCTGGGGTGCTCCAGAGCAAAAAATCCCAGGGTACGGGCGTGGTCGCCCTACGGAGACATGGGTTTACTTGCGCTACGACACACCTCCCAGCTATGGCGGGCCGTATTATTACGGGCCATTCGATTGGTCGTACATTCCGCCGAAATTCCCCTACCCGTCCAAAGGAGTCACTTTCGCCAACGGCAGAGTTGTTTTCTTCCGGCATTTACCAACACCACCGCCATTGGGCTGGTAAACAATTTCGTTCGCATTCTGTCACAAAACGAATCAGTGTAGCGCTACGCCTCAGCAATGGCTTACCGCTCATTTCGAAACTTCCTCGACGTCCTCGAGCAACGGGGCGAACTAAAGCGCATCACGGTCCCAGTCGACACCGAGCTGCTCATCGCAGAATGGGCCGATCGTGAAATGAAATCGCCCGACGGCGGAAAAGCCCTTCTGTTCGAGCAACCGATCGTCGATGGGAAGAAATCGGAATTCCCGTTGGCAATTAACACGATGGGATCGCGCCGACGAATGGCGCTGGCGCTACAAGTTTCGGACGTCGAAGACGTGGCGCGGGAAATCCAACTTATTCTAAAAGCAAAACCGCCCACTGATCTGCGTGAAGGCTGGACCTTGCTCAAGCAGGGAATCCATCTCCTGCATGCGCGCCCAAAATCCGTACGCGATGCCCCATGTCACGAAGTCGTGCATCGCATCGAAGACGGAGAAAACTTTTCATTGAACGATCTGCCAATTCTCAAATGCTGGCCGAAAGACGGCGGACGTTTCATCACGCTGGGAAACGTGCACACGCGCGATCCCGAGACTGGCGCGCGCAATGTAGGGATTTACCGGATGCAAGTTTACGATCGGCACACCACGGGAATGCACTGGCAACTTCACAAGGTCGGCGCGCGTCATGGCAAGCGTTATTACGAGCGCGGCGAGCGCATGCCGGTGGCGGTCACATTGGGTGGCGACCCCGTATACACGTTCGCGGCAACTGCGCCGCTGCCGGACGGATTGGACGAACTTCTGTTCTCTGGTTTTTTGCGAAGAAAATCAATTGAGCTTGTGCGCTGCAAGACGATTGACCTCGAGGTGCCCGCGGATGTCGACTTTGTTCTTGAGGGATATGTCCAGCCCGGCGAGATGCACCCCGAGGGTCCATTCGGGGACCACACTGGCTTTTACACTGCGATCGAGGATTATCCGGTGTTCCACTTAACGGCGATTACGCACCGACGCGACGCCATCTACCCAACCACCATTGTCGGTATTCCGCCGATGGAGGATTATTATCTTGGGGATGCGTGCGTGCGGATCTTGCTGCCGGTGTTTAAAATGAATTTTCCGGAGATTGTGGACATGAATCTTCCGCCTGAGGGTGTGTTTCACAATCTGGTGTTTGTTAGCATTCGGAAGCAGTACCCCTATCAAGCGTTTAAGGTGATGCACGGACTGTGGGGCATGGGCCAGATGATGTTCAGCAAATACATCGTCGCCGTGGACGAAGATTGCGACGTGCACAACACGAGCGAAGTCCTCTTTCGATTGTGCGCCAACTCCGATCCGGCGCGCGACACCACCATCATCAAGAATCCGAGCGATTCGCTCGACCACGCGCCGAGCCAACAAAACATCGGCTCACATATGGGGTTCGACGCGACGCGCAAATTGCTGGGCGAAAATTATCATCGCCCGTGGCCGGAATTGTTGAAGATGACCGATGAAGCGCGGAAGCGAGTGGACGCGCTCCAAGCGCAAGTGCGCTAATCGGATCTCGACGGTCAGCTATGGTTTACGGAAAAGGCGGCCGGTATCCACGTCCCGCGTAAGTCCGCCCGGCGGAACTCCCCGTAGGTCATAGACGCGTCCGGTATACGGACTGTAGTAAAAACCTGGCGTCCCGGCCCAGCGTGCGAAAGGAAAGCCGCCGGGGGGTGGCGGACCATAACGCGCAGCCTGATCTTCCTGAATGATTGCGCCTGTTAATGCGCCGGCAGCGGCTCCTGCGGCTGCACCGATAGATGCAGCGCGAACATGACCAGTCGCCGCGCCGCCGATGATCGCCCCGGTTGCAGCGCCCCATGCTGCGCCCTGGCCAACTGGTGTATCACATGAAGTGAGCATAAAAAAACTCAGAGCGACGCCGGACGTAATTGCAACAATTTTTCCCCTCATCGTGCGAATCCCTTTCGCGCATTTAACTGCCCAATTCGCCGGAGGTTGCGGCGACCAATCTCAAGACAGCATTTGTCTGGGCGAGTGCGTGCTAAGGATAAACAAATACTTTCTTTGCCCGCACATCCAGCACCAGCCCCCCATGGGCAACAACTTTCGAGCAGTCATACTGTTGATACGGCGGATATGGACTCGTTACGACTCCCGAAGGATCATGCGGGTTCCGGGTCCCAGCCGGATAGTGGCCTCCCTTTGCCGGATATTTCTTCTCAGCATCTGCTTGAGTGATCGCGGTCGCTGTCATGACCGGATGCGTCGTTCGGGAATCAACCGCATCCCTTCCTCCTTGCGCGTACAAAGTGGTGCCGAGCAAAAATAACCCGGGTACAATAGCTGATAGAATTTTCAGAGAATTAGCTTTCATATTTTGTTAATTAGGTTTCGCAATCGGTAAATCAGACGGACGCCCGGTGCGGTGAATTCAAAAAAGATTTGAAAAGCTGCGCAGCGATCCGACCTGCTTTCTCCATTTTGCTCAGGTGGTAATCTTTTTCAAACACCCGAAACTTGTCCAGTTCAATTCGCCGGAGCAGACCGCGGTAAACCGAGCCCATGATTTCCGCGGGCGTCATGGTTTTTCGGTCTTCGGCGGGCAGAGCTGCGGCTGCATTGGCGAAAAACTGACGCGCCCGCATCGCCTGAAACTTCATCAGTTGAACAAAGCGCTCGTTGTACTGCCGCTGCATTAGCTCGGTCTCAGAGTAATGGAACCGCGCCAGGTCTTCCTGCGGAACGTAAATCCGGCCATTCTGCATGTCTTTGCCAACGTCACGGATGATGTTCGTCATTTGCAAGGCCAGCCCCAGCTCGATTGCGTATTGTTTACATCGCTGGTTGCGATAGCCAAAAATCTCGATACTTACGAGACCGACGGTACTGGCAACTCGGTAGCAATAAACGAGGAGCTCTTCGAACGTGGGATATCTCAGCGTGTTCAGGTCCATTTCTACTCCGGCAATAATTTCCTCCGGCATGGCGAGCGGTAGTGAATATTTGGAGATCAACTGTCTTACGTCGCGAGCCAGGAGTGGCTCGTCCAGAGTCGCGGCGCGAAGCATCTGGCGCCATTTCGCCAGGCGCACTCGCTTTTCGATAACGCTTAGCTCTGAGGAATCGGCAATGTCGTCGATGACGCGGCAGAACGCGTAAAAAACGGTGATGTCGCGCTTCCGCTCGCGCCCCATGGAAACGAATGCCAGCGCAAGATTCGATTTGCTCTGGCGCGTAATGGTCGCCGCGTTCACGGGTTTCCTAATACTGAATCCATTTCTCGTCACTTATGCGGCCGGTTTCGCACTGGCGAAATAAACAGACCCACGAAGCCAGGAGCCAGCCAGTGATTACTCCCTGAAGAAAAGCGAAACTCACTTTCCAAAGGAACAGGGCGCCTAATCGATCAGCAATTGCGCCGCGTACTATGGCATCGCAGACCATAATACCAAAAAAATGGACGCCGCAGATAACCAAAAACCATCCAAGCCGTACGGCATTTTTTCGGATAAACAGGCCGTGGGCCTGCATCGCTTCGATAACCGTCTCATTATGGAGTGCCAGGGAGATTTGGACCGAGCAAAAGGCGATAATCAAAACACTCATCAGCACCCTCGCAATTGGCAGATAATCGAGGACACCGGGTATGTTCGTGAAATAGGCAAGAAGCAGAGGCAACCGAACAATCAGCATGCTTACCGCAACAACAATTCCAGCCCATTCCAAGACATAGCTGAAACGGCGCATGGCGAAACGAAAGAGTTCTCCTTCTTCGAAGCTGACTCCCTTTATCCACGCCAGGCAGACGGTAATAAGATAAACCTGGATATAGACTCCCAGGAGGTATTCGAAAATGAACGCGGTCGCGTCGACCGTGGCCGAGATTCGCAGAAGTCCGGCGGCCGAGACTAAACTACTCCACTCCGGTAATTGCCAGAACACAACTGGCTTCAAGAGCGATGCCAGCGCGCTCAGCAACAGAATCAAATAGGTAAGATGACCCCAGAAACGATAACGCTTCCACAACGCTCGAAGCAATGCGCCGTGAAGTCCACGCCAGTTCGCCAGCATGAACACGGCGGCCACCACAGAGAGCGGATAGGTCGTCGTAGCATTATCGAAAATGCCGGCGACTCCCTCCAGAGCGGGCAACGGCGTTTCGCGCCAGATGTCCACGAATCGCGGCCAATACCAGCGCGGCAAGGAGATGATCTGGTTTAAATCAAGATCTGCCCAGTGCCGAATCGGAGTGAAAGTGACAAACTGAAAAAGGAAATAACCACACCCAAGGAGGGAAAAGGTAATCCAGATTCGTTTATAGCGCCGAATGCAACGAAAACCGTCCCCCAGTGCATTACGCACCGGACTGAAGATCATCACAATTGCATAGCCAGCGCAAAGTCCAAGCAGCGGATAAAGGCGGGGCAAGTGTTGCCACATGTTAGCAAGCAACGTTTTGGTAGGTCGCGACCGCCCAGCGCGTCGAACACGAACGGACGGCCCGGCGGTCCATCCCTACCGGTTGTAACATCATCTATCGAATCAGGCCCCAGTGCCGATTGAATGGCCAATAAACTAACAAACCACGCCCAACAAGATTTGCTTCAGGCACTGCTCCCCAATAGCGGCTGTCATAGCTGTTGTAGCTATTGTCGCCCAAGGCGAAGTAGCCATCCTGTGGCACGGTAAACGTGCGATCTGGTTGCGACAGATATTCGTGGCCCAGGGCATAGCCACGATAAGGTGATTTCGCCGACATTACTCTGGCAAAACCGTAGCCCTCTGCTTTCTTGCCATTCACGTAGAGAAATGGCGGATCGATTCTCAAACGATCGCCAGGCAGACCGGCCAACCGCTTGATATAAAATGGTGAGCCGGCCTCGGGATCTTCGCGAATACCTGGAATGTGATTGGTCCGAAAAACGAAAACGTCTCCCCGATGCGGCTTAACAAAGTTATAACTACACTTATCGACAAACACCTGGTCGCCCGTATCGATAGCGCCTCTGGCAATGATGTCACCGCGATGAAAAATGCGACCTGGGAAAACGTTGAAATCATGACTGAGTGTGTCGGGCGGCGCGTAGACCAGGTATTTTTGCCGCTGACAAATCAGCTTTGAAAAGGTAAAGAAAAAGAACATTTTCTTTGACTGAATTTCAAGAAGCTGATCATCCTCGCGAGAAACCACATTGATGTAATTGCGACCCAGAACGATGAACTCCCCGATCTGCCGCAGAAGGTTGGGCGCGGGCGCTGTGCTCGGATAACCAATAATCCCGTTCAAGGTCGGCTGCATCGAGCCTGTCGGGATCTTAAACGGCTGTAGGAAATAGGAACGAATGCCTACTGCCACGACGATGGCCACCAGAATCACCTCGCAATTCTCTCGCCAATGTGATTCCCAAGTCACCGGCGTCAGCCGGTGGAGTGTTTTATCCAGCGCCTCAGCCGTGCTGTGTATTCTCTCGCGATCTCTCGCCCATAACGCTTCGCGGAGATTCTTCATGCCCGCTGTGATTTGGTCGCGGTCCTGGCTGCTGAGTTGATCGTCCTTGTAGCGCAAATACTTGCGGGCGTGCCGCAGCAGCAGGCGGCTATGTTTCACTTGGCGGGATGTAAACATGATTTAGAAAATGACGAAGCTCGCATGACGAATGACGAATGAATCACGAAGCCTGGTCATCGCTTTGTCATCCTGAGCGGAGCGAAGCGGAGTCGAAGGACCCCGTGGAATTGCTTGTGGGTATCGCCGCGGGATTCTTGGACTTTGCTCGGAATGACCGGCGTTTGATTTGTCATTAGTCATTCGGATTTCCTTCGTCACTCGTCATTCGGATTTCGTCATTTCAAAGCGCATCATTGCGCTTTTAGCACTTCGATAAACGCCTCTTGCGGGATATTAATCTTCCCGATGCTCTTCATCCGTTTCTTTCCTTCCTTTTGTTTCTCCAGGAGTTTCCGCTTGCGCGTAATATCGCCGCCGTAGCATTTCGCGGTTACATTTTTTCGCAATGCCGAAACGCTCTCGCGTGCAATAATTTTTCCGCCAATCGCTGCCTGAATCGCCACCTGATAGAGCTGTCGCGGGATCACTTCCTTAAGCTTGGCCGCCAGTTGGCGGCCTCTCGCCTCCGCGCGATCCTTGTGCACGATCGTCGAAAACGCATCGACCGGCTCGCCATTAACCAGCAGGTCCAGCTTTACCAACTTCGCCGCGCGATAACCAGCATGCTCGTAATCCATCGAGCCATAGCCACGCGTGATGCTCTTAATCTTGTCATTAAAATCAACGAGAATTTCGTTCAACGGCAATTCGCAATGTAACATCACCCGACGTGTATCGAGCGACTCGGTGCGCGCCATTTGCCCGCGTTTCTCCAGAATCAATTGCAGGATGTCGCCGATATTTTCATTCGGACAAAGCACGTAAGCCTTTACAATCGGCTCACGGATTTCCTGGATCATGCTGGGATTTGGCAAGTGTGCCGGGTTATCGATCAGCAATCTCTCATCGCCAGTGGTGATCACTTCATAAACGACACTTGGACTCGTAGCGATGATGTCCATGTTGTATTCGCGCCGAAGCCGTTCCTGGATGATTTCCATGTGAAGTAGCCCGAGGAATCCGCAGCGAAATCCAAATCCGAGGGCAACGGAGCTCTCCGGTTGATAGATAAATGCGGCATCGTTCAGGCGCAGCTTCGCGATTGCGGTCTTCAAATGTTCGAAGTCGCCAGTGTTAATGGGATAGATCCCACTGAACACCATCGGATGAATTTCCTGAAAACCTGGGAGCGGTTCGCGCGCGGAATGACGTTGGTCGGTGATGGTATCGCCGATCTTCATGTCGGCAGTGGACTTAATGTTGGCGATGAAATAACCGACATCGCCGGGATTCAGTTTTTCCTGCGGAAGCATTTTCGGTGTAAACACGCCCACTTCCTTGATCTCGTAACGCGCGTTGTTGCTCATCAACATGATGGCGTGATTAGCTTCCATTGTTCCGGAAACGACGCGCACGTAGCCGACTACACCGCGATAAACATCAAACACGGAATCAAAAATTAGAGCGCGTAATGTCTGATCTGCGGGCGCTCGCGGTGGCGGAATGCGTTTCACGATTGCCTCAAGAATTTCATCGATCCCGATTCCCATCTTTGCGCTCGCGTCGATCGCTTCCTCGGCCGGGATCGCAAGGATTTCTTCCAACTGGCGATGCACCGAGGCGACATCGGCATTCGGCAGGTCGATCTTGTTGATGACAGGAAGGATTGTGAGCCCCTGCTTGTGTGCGAGATGAACATTCGCCACCGTTTGCGCCTCGACGCCCTGCGCCGCATCGACAACCAACAGCGCGCCTTCACATGCAGCAAGGCTACGCGAAACTTCATAGCTGAAATCGACGTGCCCAGGGGTATCGAGCAGATTCAATCTGTAGTTTTGCCCGGATTTGCTCGTGTAACGCATCGCGACCGGATGCGCTTTGATCGTGATCCCGCGCTCCCGCTCCAAGTCCATTGAGTCAAGAAGCTGGTCCTGTCTTTCCCGGTCCTGGATCGTGCCCGTGCGCTCGAGCAACCGGTCCGACAACGTCGTCTTGCCATGATCGATGTGCGCGATGATGCAGAAGTTGCGCGTAAACTCAATTCCCATGGAAGTGGCCACTATGCGAGTGCGGCCGCGCGCGGTCAATCACTCCAGTCCTGTCATTTCCGAGCGCTCGCCACAGCGTAACAATGCGAAGGCGGGAAGTTGCTGGCCGCGCCGTGCTTGATGCCGAAACTGGGAAGAATTCCTGCACTATTGGAAATATCCCCAGGGCCCCGTTGGCTCGAAATCTTCACGAGGCTGTTTCTCGAACAGTCATGATTCAACCAAACTGTCCAGTGGCTGCAATCAGCGGCCAGTGCTTACTGTCCGTCTTTTGGAAGTCTTGAGGAACTTTGCTCCCGGATTTCCGGAGAAGGAAGATGAAAGCAAACGCCGTGAAGTGTGTAGCAATGTTGCTGGTCGTTTCTGTTGCGTGTCTCTGGGACGCATTCGCTGTTTTACGGCCGCTGTACCCGATCAAACCCGAGCCACCCTTTGCAATAACTGACGCTAAGCAATGAACCGTACCACGTGCAAAACCGACATCTGGATTTTGCCACCGGGCACGCTTACGCTTGTTAGGCCACTCACTCAGCGAGCGAGTGAATGGATTAGGCGACACGTGCAAGATGACTCACAATGGTTTGGTCCCGCGCTCGTCATCGAGCACCACTACCTCGCAAGCCTGCTCCCGGGGATGATCGCGGACGGACTACACGTGACGCAATGATTTCAGAAGGAGCCGCAACCGCGGGGTGAATTCAGGAAGTCAGCGCTTAGCTTCTGATCACGGCACATTAGCCAGGATCTTGTTCATCTCCAAGGCCGTGAAAGCGCGTAACGTTTGCGTGCGAATGTTACCCAGCATGTCGGCAGCGAGTAACACGCTGGCAGCCGTCTCGTCGTCCGGCGCGTCGAAGATGCAGACCTGGTCATATTGCCCGAGTGTCCAATACATTTGCTTAAGGCTTACTCCCTTCGACTCGACCTTGGCGATCCATTCAGCGACGCGATCGGTCGTTTCTTTCGCGGCTTGAATACCCTTATCCGTGAATTGCACCAAACTAATATATGTCGGCATGAGGTTACTCCTTTACCATGTTCTGTGGCGCCGGGCTTTCCATCCGAATGAGCCTACGGACACAGATTCCAAGCGTCAAATGCACGGGGAGTATCTGATCGTTTAAAATGTGAAGGCCCCAAATGCCTTTGGGAATGAATCGTTCGACCAGATGTTCAGTTTTGGTCTAGATTACAGCCAGGATGCCAAAGCTCATTATTAACGGAACGACGTATGAACTTGTTGACGAGCTGGTCACCATTGGACGCGGCCCGGACAACATGATCGTCATCAATAATCCTTCGGTCTCGGCCCGCCACGCGCAGTTGCAGTTGGCCGGTGAAACTTATCGGTTGAAAGATCTCGGATCGACTAATGGCACGCAGGTCAATGGCAAACCGGTCACCGAAACGTTGCTGAGCTTTGATGATCGGGTCCGATTTGGCGCAATCGAAGCCAGCTACGAAGGGGACAAAAGCGGATCGCGACCACTCCCCGAGCTTGAACAGATCCAAGCGAGACCGGCTGAATTGAGCGCCGCGCCCCCGGACTTTACCAACGTCTCTCCGTTCAGGCGCCAAAAGCATCAGAGCGACCCGGTTCGCAATGGAATTTTTATCGGCCTGGCAATCGTGCTCCTGGTATTTCTCGGAAGCATGATCGCAGTGCTGATGATGCACTCGCCTGGCTTGTGACTTGTGGCGGCGATCTATGATCGCCGGACTACGTAGCCTTCGTTTTTTGGAATGCGCGGGTTTCAAAATTGCGTCAATTTGCGACGGCGCTAAGAGAGCGCCGCTACAGAAATGCAGACCCAATCCGCAATCGGCAATCCGCAATCCGCAATTACAAAGCGCCTTTTGCTTTTCGATATCGATGGGACATTGATTCACTCCGGCGGCGCTGGTGTGCATGCGCTCAAATCGGCTTTCAAAGAACGTTTCGGTATCGATGACGATCTGCACGGAATCGAAATCGCCGGGATGACCGACTCTGGAATTGTGGTCAGCATACTGAACAAACATGAAATTCCTGCGACGACCGAAAACGTAAGCGCGTTCCTGGACAGTTACGTGCATTTTCTTTCGTCGGAATTGCCACGCCGCAAAGGCAAACTGCTTCCGGGCGTGCTCGAGCTACTCGAAAGGCTCAAGTCGCGAAAGCATCTCGTGCTGGCGCTTCTCACTGGTAATGTCTCGCGTGGAGCGCAACTAAAGCTCGAGCACTACGGGGTCTGGCACTTTTTTGAATTTGGCGCGTTCGCCGATGACCATCGGGATCGCAACCGGCTCGGACCGTTCGCTCGCGCGCGGGCGAAAGAAAAGCACGGCCGCGAGTTCCCCGCTTCGGAAATCGACGTGATTGGCGATACACCGCGCGATATTGCCTGCGGCAAAGCCCTGGGTGCGCGCACGATTGCCGTGGCGACCGGCACTTGGAGTCGCGATCGGCTTGCCGAATATCAGCCAGATTTCCTAATCGATGATCTTTCAAATGTGGATAAAATAGTCCATACGCTCGGATGGTGATCGATTGACGATTGAAGGGTTGAATGAAAAAAAAGAACGCCTCCCCGTCCGCTCCGAAGCCTCAACGAGACCGGCCCAACGTCCTGCCTCTCAGGGGCGAAATCGATCTGCACGTTTCTCCCGTCATCACCGCAGCGCTCACCGCAATGATCGAGAAAAAACCGGCGCGTGTAGTGATCGATCTCTGCGAGGTGACTTACATCGATAGCGCAGGTCTGGCGGCTCTTATTCAGGCGATGCAAAAGGTGGAAGGCTACGGAGGAAAATTTTTGCTGGCTGGTTTGCAAGAGACCGTGCGTTCAATTTTCGAAATCTCGCGGCTCGATCAGGTGTTCCAAATTTTCCCAGACGCGGATACCGCGCTGGCCGCCTGAAACGATCTTCAAGTAGAACCCAGGTAGCGTTCTTGAATACTACGACTGTCGCGCCTAGCGGCGCTTCCGCGCTTCAGCACCAGCTTCCAAAGAGCTATCTCAGACTTATTCGATGGTGGATCACGCATACATGTCAGGCCTCGGCATCATTCGTGTCTGCTGGATAATCTTCGTAGTAGTTTGGTTGTTGGGAGCGGTCTCGACCAAGCGCACCATCTATCGCGAAAGCGGCGCGGAGAGAGCGCGCTACTGGTTGGCGCTTGTGATCGGATATTTTTTGGTGATCAAATCGAGTAGTTTACCGCCACCGCTCCATTGGCTCGTTGTTCCGCATACAAAAGCAAGCGCCTGGATTGGGGTCTTTCTGTGCGTTACCGGCCTTTTGTTCGCCATTTGGGCAAGAATGATACTCGGGAGAAACTGGAGCGGTGTGATCACGCTGAAGGAAGGACATGAACTCATCGAACGCGGGCCCTACCGCGTCGTGCGTCATCCTATTTACACAGGAATCCTGGCCATGTTTGCCGGCACCTCCA
>JBKPLD010000006.1:0-7584 GCA_046731415.1 Verrucomicrobiota bacterium | reverse complement strand
CCACCAGTTGAAATGCTTCCTGCAATCCTGCGCCGATCTGGCTTGAGATGGCGATTACCAGCGTGATCGCGCCGACAAACATGATTGAATTGACCGGCGTTTTGTAACGCGGGTGCAAACGCGAAAACCATACCGGCAGCAGGTGATCCCAGCCGGCCACCATCGGCAACCTGGAACTGCCGGTGAAATGAATACTTATTGAAGATATTGAGCGAACGGTCATCAGGAGAATCCCCGCCGAGGCGATCGCGCCGGCGATTCGAAACGAGTGCAGGCCGAGCCGCAACGTCTGCGGCACCGGCCCGATCAAATCGATTTGGTTATTTCCTATAAAGGCAAGCACCGAGCTCGTTCCGAGAATGAACATGATGGCGATGATCGGAGCTGCAATGATGACGGAGCGTCCGATGTTGCGCGCCGGTGCATGAGCTTCACCCGCCAGAATGCCCACATATTCAAATCCGCTAAGACCGCCGACTGCAAGTTTGCTGAAGATGTTGAAACAATAAAACAGTGACATCGCAGGCGCAGCGATTTCAAACGGGCGATATGTGCTAAGATCGCCGCGAGCGAGACTAACGAATGGCAGGACAATCAAGGCGCCATAAGCCAGCAACATCGCAAATCCGCCGATGTTGTGCACCCATTTGCCTAACGATAGCCCGCGAACACCGGTCCATCCGAGGCCACTCACCAGCATGCAACTGACGAGCGAGACACACCAGGGACTGCCTCGCATCCACGCAGCTGCGTCGCCCAGGGCATAGGAGATGTTGGTTGTGATGAACATTCCGCCCAGGGCGATCACCATGATCGACAAGAGCCAGAGATTCCAGGCGACGATGAAGCCCGTGAATTCGTTAAACGCCAGCTTTGCCCATTGATAGATTCCACCTTCCAACGGCATCAGTCCGCTGAGGTGAATGACCACGGCTGCTTGCGGAATGTAGAAGAGAAAAATCGCGAGGAGCCAGAAAAAGAGATGCGACGTTCCAAGTTTTGCAGCAGTGCCGACCCAGCTCGAGCCGACCACAAACACAATCTGTGTCAGAACGAGATCGCCAAGCCCGAGCGGCTTTTTGAGTGCAACGCTCTGTTCTTCGACACTGCGTTCAGCGCGATCGAGCTCTGATGCCACGAAGCAAATTGTAGGGCATGCGCTTCGCTTGCCCATGCGAAAATGGAATCGGCAGGTGGCGCCCTGCCCTGCAACACCAGCTCAATGCTCGCGTTCGGATCTTTTTGGGGGTGCCGGTTCGTTTCGAAATTCGCGATGACGGACTCTTCCGCCGGCGTAGGCGATGTAAGCACCGCTTGCCAAGGTCACCGCCCCCAACAAAATCACCGCTACAGCGAGCGGCATGGAAGACTTGGGCCATTTGACCGGTGTGGCGATCGCGATTGCACTCAACGCTGCAAGCGCATAGAAAATCCAAATGAGATCTTCGCCCCGCTCTCTGTGCGCAGCGAGCCACGCTTGTCCATCCTCGTCCGCCATAGAGAGAACACGGTCGTATCCTTGCTGGCCGAATTCATAAACTGGCCACGCCGACGCCGAGCTGATCAGTACGAGCACTAGGGTGACGATTTGAGCGGGACGACTCTTAAAAATCAAAGCGATTACGAGTCCGATCAGACCTATTAGGAGGCCGTATACCGGCAGCGGATTGAGCAACACATGAATGTATTCAGGCAGCTGCAGATCGCGCAGCAGGGAAGCAATCATAGCTTCCCTTGCCACTGAGTGCCGCAAACCTGTGCGGTTCGTGCCGCCTGGTTTGGCAAATATTTTTGCCAGTCAGCAATCGTGAAATGCCACCATTCGGTGCGCAGTCCCCAAAAGCCTGCATTTTGCATTGCGATGTGCAGCAGATGCACGTGCGCGCGAACATCGGCATGAGGACCGACGTAACGCCACATTGCAGCAGGCGTAAAATCGTCAAAATCACTGGGCATGCGCACCGGACGATTCCAGGTATCGACTAACGTCGCGTCGACAGCGATACCCCAACTGTGCAGCGACCCGATGCCAATTTGAGGATTGGCAACGTAATCATTGTTGTGCGTCGCGTGCCAAAGTTTCTCCTGCACGGCCACGGGGCGGTACGCATCCCAGATTTTCAGTCCAAATTGGTAGCGCCGCAGAAACGCCTGCGCTGCAGCTAAACCCGAAGCGACTTCTGGACGAGCGACAGCGGATGTTCCGTGAGGATAAAGGGGGTACCCGACGAGATTATTTTGTCCGGCATAACGCAGTTCAACGATGATCGTCGGATCGACCGATCGGATGTCGACCAGTGGCCCGCCGGCGTTTGCGTTTAATGGAGAAAGCGCCACTGCTATAACGGCGAATAAAGGAATGTTAAAGCTTGGCATTTGCTGGGTCAGTGTGCTGTCGCTACTTGGGCAGGCTCCGTTTTTGACAGGCGTTCAAGCAGAAGGCGAGCGCTATTTTCGGGGACGTCGAAGCGCAATTCCAGGTTCGAGGCACTGGGTCTTTGGATCTCTGGCGGCCGCGAGTAAAGCAACAGTTCCGAATCCGGCAAACGTAGCCATTGCTGGGAATTATCGCGTAAATTTCGCGCGATCTCGGCGGCATTTTTGGAGTCGTTCACCTTTATAAGCACTCTGGCTCTTACCGGATTTTGTAGATTGACTGCAAGACCAAGTAATTGTGAGGCCTCGAGCAGTTCGCGCGTAAAGATTGGATTAAAAACACGTGATAGATCGGGCGGATCGCGGGAAATTAATCGCACCGCGCTCTCGCGGTCGAGCGCCTGGAAGCGATCGAACAGTTGGCCGGTGATTTTCAGGTCCGGTTTCATTCCGAGACGCACCCGTACCAACTCATCCACAGCGGTCGGCAGTCCAACCGCGAGCGTTGCGGGCCCGACCCTGGCAACCGCAAAATCCGGCGGTCGTTCCCAAACTGGCAAGCCGTTAATAGCGCGCTTTTGGAACGCCTTATCGTCTGCGATTGCACGAATGACCTTCGGAGCGGCACCGCGCGCTTCAACCAGAACGAACTCCTGCATTTCTCCAGTTTCATTAGTCGTAATTGCACGAGTGATGCGTGTAGCGTCCCGGAAAAGGTTTAATCCAGGAGTCGAGGCGGCAGCACCGATTAATCCCGGCCACTGTTTGGGCTGGTCCGTTCGCCAGCGACTTGCGAGGTCCGCCCGTTCAAATTGATCGGCATTGATCGACAAAATCGTGTCGGTTTCCTGCGGCAGCCACTCGCGACCTCGCGGGGATTGGAAAATAACAAGCAGCGTGATCGCGAGCAGGACCAGCACCGAGAAAATGCTGAAATAAAATTTCCGCAGCTCTTGCTTGTCGATCTGACTTGAGAGTGAGGCCAGCTCTGCCTTGTGCGCCAAATGCCGATCGACTGCCTCACGGCGGCGATGCGCCTCCGCCAACAGATGCGCCGCGTTTGGCGGGGCAACGCCTTGCGCGGCAAGATGCCGGCCAATGTTCAGGTAGGCTGGTTTTTTTCGCTCTTCGACTGTCTGATGGCGCGCGCGTGCATCGCGCGCTGCTTCTTGTTGAGCTCGGATGTTATCATTCAATTTGCGGTCGCGGGCTTCGAACTCGTTTCGGGTGCGCGCAATGTTTTTTTCCACCGCAGAAAGTTCCGCTTCTGCTGCATTCAATTTCTCCGTGGCCAACCTCGCCGCGTCGGCGCTGCCCAGACGTGCCCGGACCAGTTCTGCCCGTTCTTCGGGAAGCCGCTCGCGGCGCGTGCTGATATTAGCGGATCGTGCTTCCAGATCCGCCGGAGCCGGGTCGAGTGCGTGTAGATCGGAGAGTTGTTTCAAGAGATCGCGATCGGCGGCCTCGCTTTCCTGAATGCGTCGTTCTACGGCGGCGAGCTCGCGCTCGCAGACTTCAACGTTGCTCTTCGAATGGTTGCGCCTTTGGAGAAGGGGCTTCTTCTCCGTCTCGAGCTTTGCAATCGCCTCTGCTTGTTCGCGCGCATTTTGTTGCCGTTCTTCTTCGATCTTTTTTATTCCTTCTTCGATTCGTGCGATTCGAAGGGCGACTTCCTTTTGTTCCTGCTCCAGTTTCTTAAGAGCGACGATCTCGTTGCGCAGCTCGGGAAAATTGGCAGCCTGAGCTGTGCCCTCCCGCCCGAGATTGATTTCGCTCTTTTGCAGGAGACGCTTTTCATGACGAAGCGCGATGCGCGTTCGCTGGCGCCGGATTTTCAATCCGATCTCACGAAAGCCTGTGCGAATGAAACTCACGGGTGAACGCTATCCCAACGCGCGCCGCGAAAAAGAAATTTCGGCTATGCGCATCTGTCTCGTTGAACCCATTTGACTCATGGGACACTGGGCTGCCGAAGTTACTCTTCCGACTCAGCCAATTTTGCCAGCACGCTGAAGTCTTCGAGCGTGGTCGTGTCGCCGGTGACTCGCGCGCCGCTGGCGATTTCTTTCAGCAACCGACGCATGATTTTGCCGCTGCGGGTCTTTGGGAGCGCTTCGGCGAAACGAACTTCGTCTGGTTTTGCAATTGCACCGATATGCACGCCGACATGCTCGCGCAGTTCACCTTTCAATCCCCCGCTGGCGTTAACGCTCGCTTTTAGTGTTACAAACGCGACGACGCTCTGTCCTTTTAGTTCATCCGGCCTGCCAACCACTGCCGCCTCGGCAACCTGCGGGTGGCTGACCAGCGCGCTTTCAATTTCTGATGTACCGAGCCTGTGGCCTGCCACGTTGAGTACGTCATCGATCCGGCCAACGATCCAAAAATAGCCATCTTCATCGCGGCGCGCACCGTCGCCAGTGAGATAATTTCCTTTAAATTCGCTCCAGTATTGCTGCCGATAACGGGCCTTGTCGCCGTAAATAGTGCGCAACATCGAAGGCCACGGCCTGCGAATGATTAGCTTGCCGCCTACGTTCGCTCCAACCTCGCGGCCTTTCTCATCAACGACAGCTGGATCAATACCAAAGAATGGCAGAGTTGCGCTGCCCGGTTTCGTCGGAATTGCGCCCGGCAGAGGAGTGATCAGAATCGATCCGGTTTCAGTTTGCCACCACGTGTCGACAATCGGACACCGCCCCCCGCCGATGTTTTTGTAATACCACATCCAGGCTTCCGGATTAATTGGTTCACCCACCGTGCCGAGCAGGCGGAGCGATGAGAGATCGTGTTTCGCTATCCACTGGTCGCCCCAGCGAATAAATGCGCGGATCGCCGTTGGCGCGGTATAGAGAATGTTGACCCGATAATCTTCGATGATTTTCCAGAACCTGTCCGGTTCCGGCCAATTCGGCGCGCCTTCATACATGACCGTGGTCGCACCGTTGGCGAGCGGACCATAGACGATGTAGCTGTGGCCTGTTACCCAGCCGACATCCGCCGTGCACCAGAAAATATCCTCATCTCGAACGTCGAAGACGTACTTCGTGGTCGAATAAACTCCGACCAAATAACCGCCCGTCGTATGGAGGATGCCCTTGGGTTTTCCAGTGGAACCACTTGTATAGAGGAGATAAAGCGGGTGCTCGCTGTCGAGCGGGATCGGTGGGCAGTCCGCATCGACGTACTCGAGTTCGCGATGCCACCACACATCGCGCCCTTCTTCCATATGGATCTCGTTGCCTGTGCGACGAAAAACAATCACGCGCCGGACAGGCATGCCGTCGCCGAGTGCCTCATCAACATTTTTCTTTAGCGGCACAATTCCGCCGCGTCGATATGAGCCGTCAGCTGTCACGACCGCGATCGCACCGCTGTCGGCAATCCGATCTCGAATACTGTCGGCGCTAAATCCGCCGAAAACGACTGAATGCACTGCTCCGATCCGCGTGCAGGCGAGCATGGCAATCGCGGTCTCGGGAATATTCGGAAGATAAAGAATGACACGATCGCCTTTTTTGATGTTGTTTCGTTTCAGCACATTCGCGAAGCGGCAAACTTCGCGATGCAACTGTTGATAGGTAAGCGTACGTTTGTCGCCGGGTTCGCCTTCCCACATGATCGCCGCCTTGTTCCGGCGCGGGCCGGTCAGATGCCGATCCAGGCAATTTTCTGAAATATTGAGTTTGCCTCCGACGAACCACTTCGCGAACGGAGCCTTCCATTCAAGCACCTTTTTCCATCTCGCGCGCCAGACCAGCTCACTTGCTTCACGGGCCCAGAATTTTGCCGGCTGCTGAATTGATTCTCGGTACATTCGCCGATATTGAGCGAGACTTTTGATTCGGGCATTTTTCGCAAAATCTCTTCGTGGTTTGAAAATGCGCCTCTCAACCAGGTGCGACTCGATGTTGTCGTGCATGAGCAGTCCCTAATAATGCCGAAGAAAATTTTTGGGCAAGCTGTTGCTGTAGTCACCTGTTCGCCGCAGGACGAATCCGTCCTATGTGCGGACCTGTCGCCGGGCAGCGAACAGCCAGAAGAACCTGTTAAGGTTGGACGGCCCGCAGGGGCGTGGCTACAACTGAACAATCATGATTGAGGCGCGACCCGATGAGTATTTCATGCACGAAGCATTGCGTCTTGCCAATAAGGCGGCCATGGCCGGCGAAGTGCCGATCGGCGCGGTCGTTGTCCGTGAAGGCAAAATCATCGCGCGCGCTTATAATCAGGTGGAGTTGCTCAAGGACGCGACAGCGCATGCGGAAATGCTGGCCTTGACTCAAGCTGAAGCAGCGGTCGGCGATTGGCGACTGATCGATTGCGATCTGTACGTCACCAAGGAACCATGCGCGATGTGCGCAGGCGCACTTGTACATACTCGAGTTCGGCGGGTCATTTTTGGTTGTGCAGATCCAGCTGCCGGGGCTGCGGGAAGCGTGGTCAACCTCCTGCAAATGCCGACTTTGAATCACCGATGCGACATTGCAGTTGGTGTTTTGGAAAACGAATGCGCTTCGATTCTCAAGGATTTTTTTCGCCAACGACGCGGTTCGACTGAGGAGACCGACCGCCTTCAGGCCGGCTAATGCCGAATCAGCATCCCGGCGAGATCAAACACCCATTAGACGCGAAAGAGATGATCTTCGAATAAAATCACCGAAGATGGGAACAACAGTGACTTTGGCGGGCTGTGTTCTGAACCGGATTTGCGGGGATCAGACGGTGTGTTTCATGCGCCACAAAATCTTGAAAGGGCGGTCATGGAATCTCTCCATGCACCATGCACCATCTGAAAATTTATTTTCCCGGGTTGGAAAGCGTCCTGTTTCGCACACACTCTTATTGTTGTCGAGTCCCCGAGAGATTTTCGCGTGGTGATCGCACGAAATTGATAAATTTGTGTGGTGACGATGCCGATTCTGGGTTGACTGATCCCGGTGAATGGATTCTAGTTTTGTACTCTCTTCCTCTCCGGGGTGTGTAGTTCGGGGCAGTTTTGAAAGTCGCCGGCTAATCACTCCATCCTGCAAAGACAGCCATTGCTCCAATATGAAAAGAATCCATTGTCCAACTCTCATCGGAATCGCTGGCGGACTAATGATCATGTCTGCTTTTCCTGTCGGAAAAGTTGAGCCCGCAATTCCAACCGTCAAAGTCCCTGGCGCCTATCCGTACGAAGAAACCGTACGCGTTCCGGCGCCGGAC
>JBKPLD010000005.1:0-17296 GCA_046731415.1 Verrucomicrobiota bacterium | reverse complement strand
GCAGGTAGGCATGTCGGCGGCTCTGTTCGCGCACTCCTTCGTCTGCGCTGATCACCAGGATCGCAGCGTCAGCTCTGGACGCGCCCGTGATCATGTTTTTCAAGAATTCCTTGTGGCCCGGGGCGTCGATAATTGCGTACTCGCGTCGCGGCGTTCGAAAAGGAATTTCAGTAGTATCAATCGTAACGTTTTGTTTCTGCTCCTCGAGAAGCGCGTCGAGCAAAAAGGCGAATTCGAAACCCATTCCTTCTGCTGCGCATGCCTTTTTTATCTCATCGACCTTCCCTTCAGGTAAGGAACCAGTGTCATGCAGGATGCGGCCGATGAGCGTAGACTTGCCATGATCGACGTGACCGACGAAGACGACGCGCAGCTTCTGCGCTGCTGATGATTGCGGATTGCGGGTTGCGGATTGCGGATTCATTTGCGTCGTGTGCGACGCGCCGTTTTGATGGATGCGACGACGATTGCCAACAGTTCACCTGCTTCAGTATGCAGTTTAGTCAGCCGTGATGGCTTGAGGAGCTTCAGCGCTATAATTACTTCCATCCAGTACGCCGCTTCATCGCACTCTTCTTCCACAACACCGAGTTTCGCAACGAAGTCTGCACGGGACTTCGCTCGCGCCGCTGCATGATAGTTCGCCCCAACCGAAGTCCCAGCACGCAGAAGCTGTCGGCCAACCTCTCTTGCAATGTCACTCTTCGCTAACGCTTCTACTGCGCGAACGACGCGAATTCCAAATTCAAAAGTACGCTGTTTCAGTTCTTGTGTTGTCATCTTGGCAGTTTGCAATCCGCACTCCGTATTTCGCAATCCGCAATTACAGAAACCCCTTGGCCCTCAACTTCTGCATCGCATTGCGCTCGTAGTGATCCTGCGCGCGGCCGGCGCGCTCAGTCGTCTTTGTCGCCTCCAGTTCGGCGATGATTTCGTCAATCGTCGTGGCAGTGCTCTCGATCGGCTGCGTGATGGGCATGCAGCCTAACGAGCGGAATCGTTTTCCATTTCGAGCGAAATACATTTGCGGAATGGAAATGTTCTCGCGCTGGATGTAGCGCCAGATGTCCACTTCGGTCCAATCGAGCAGGGGTTGGATGCGAACATGCTCGCCTTTCGCAGTTGTCGTTACGAACTGGCTCCAGAATTCGGGCGGCTGATCTTTGTAATCCCACTCAAACTGCGCGTTGCGCGGTGAAAAATACCGCTCCTTCGCACGAGTCGGATCTTCGTCGCGCCGAATGCCGGTGATCAGCGCGTCCCATTTGTATTCCGCGAGCACCTGCTGCAAGGCCACCGTCTTTAGCTCGTGCGTAACTGTTACCGGATCGTGCGTCTCATAACCGATACCGCTCGCCCGTGCTTCGGTGTTGATTTTAACGATGAGATTAAGGTTATGATGTTTTTTAGCCCATTCGCGAAACTCGAGCATTTCTGGAAACTCGTAGGTCGTATCAATGTGCAGGACCGGAAAAGGCACACGCCCGAAGAAAGCCTTGCGCGCAAGCCAGATAAGAACGTTGGAGTCCTTACCCATCGACCACGGCATGGCGATATTCTTGAACGCGTGATACGCCTCGCGGAAAATAAAGATGCTTTGGTTCTCGAGATCGTCGAGATGAGTCCGTGTGATTTGTGTCATGTCTGTCAGGTAGGGGCGGTTAACCGAACCGGCCGCGTTTCATGGCTGAGGATAATCAGCGAGCGGGCGATTGGGGTCAATTGCCCCTACCTAAATAAGCTGTTGGCTTTCGGCTTGCGCGTTACAAGCCGCATTTTAACCTTTAGTCATGCCAGAAGAACGTGCAACGGCGTACGACTCAAAAATCGAAGGCAATGTGATTTTCACGCGCTTCGATGCGGCGCTCAATTGGGTGCGAAAGAACTCGCTTTGGCCGATGCCGATGGGACTGGCTTGTTGCGCGATCGAGTTAATGGCCGCGGCGGCATCCCGCTTCGATATCGCGCGATTCGGCGCTGAAGTGATGCGGTTTTCACCGCGCCAATGCGACGTGATGATCGTGGCAGGTACTGTTACCTACAAAATGGCGCTTGCGGTAAAGCGCATTTATGAACAAATGCCGGAGCCGAAATGGGTGATCGCCATGGGCGCATGCGCGTCCACCGGCGGCATGTATCGATCGTACGCCGTGTTACAGGGGATCGATCAGCTTTTGCCAGTTGACGTTTATATTTCGGGTTGCCCGCCTCGTCCCGAGGCTCTGCTTGCCGGATTGATGAAATTGCAGGAGAAAATTTCGCGAGAACGCTCGTTCAGAAATCAAAAACCGGAGCTGGCCGAGAAGCTTGAGGAAGCCTTCGCATGATGAGCTTACCGTCATCCCGACCGAAGTCGAGGGACCCCGTTGACTTACCCATCGCTTTCGCCGCGGGATTCTTCGACTCCGCTGCGCTCCGGTCAGAATGACATTGAATTATGACCAGCCAAGAACTGCTCAACTCGTTAGGCGCCTTTGGCTCAAAGATTCACGATAAAACTGAATTTCGCGGTGAAACGACTTATGCGATTTCCGTAAACGATCTTCGTGAGATCGCAAGAGTTTGTCGGGACGAACTCTCGTTCGATTACCTGATCGATATCACCAGCATCGATAATTTTGGCGAAGATCCGCGTTTCGAAATCATTTATCATCTTTATTCGATGCCGCACGCAGTTCATCTGCGTTTAAAGCTACAAGTTCCGGAAGAAGCCGGCGCCGTGGATACCGTTTCCGACATTTGGCCGACCGCGAATTGGCACGAGCGCGAGATCTACGACATGATGGGAATCAAATTCAACGGGCATCCCGATCTACGCCGTATTTTGATGTGGGACGGCTATCCATTTTTTCCGCTGCGAAAAGATTTTCCACTGGAAGGATTGCCCAGCGAAATGCCCGATGTCGCTTTCACAAAAGTCACGCCTTTGGAGGGCGGCCCCTTCGTCACTGTGCCGAGCACCGCTACTGCGAAGGATCGCGAACCACGCGCACGGCCGCCGGAGTTGTAATTTACCCTGCGCGTCGATCGCGCCCTATCATTACGCGGCTGAAACCGGGGGAGCAGATTCGGGTTTTCGTGTCGCGACCATCACGTCTGGACGCAAGGTTTCTTCTCGCGGAATGATGGTCGTCGTCTTAGAGCCAAGCTTCGGATAGGCGATCCGGCTGTGGAGCATCATTAAGAGTGTAAACCGAAAACGCTCGGCAATAATCTTCAACTCGCCCAGCGTGAGATCGCAATCGTCTAATTGCCGGTCGCTGATGCGCTCTTCGATTATTTCGTTAACCAGCGTTTCGATTTTCTGCGGCGTCGGTTTCTCCAAGCTCCGTGAAGCGCTCTCGATCGCATCGGCTAAACTGACAATGGCGCTTTCTTTGGTCTGCGGCTTTGGTCCGCCGTAGCGAAAACTCTCTTCTTTCACTTCTGGAATATCGTCTTCGCGCAGCTTCATGATCTTGCCGCCGGCGCGTGCGTCCTCATGCTGTTGGAGAGCCCGTTGGTAAAAATACCGGACGAGCGATGTGCCGTGATGTTCCTGGATAATATCGACGATCCGCTGATTGAGTCTGTACTTGAGCGCGAGATCAATGCCTTCCTTAACATGCGCGATGATGATCAAAGCGCTCATGGTCGGTGCCAGATCGTCATGGGGATTGCGTCCGAAGCTCATGTTCTCAGTGAAGTATTCCGGCTTCACCAGCTTGCCGACATCGTGAAAATAAGCGCAGACGCGGCAGAGAGTCGCGTTCGCACCGATCGCTTCCCCAGCCGCTTCCGCAAGATTGGCCACTACCAGACTATGATGATAAGTCCCCGGCGCTTCGATGGTCATACGACGCAGTAACGGATGATTGAGATCGGACGATTCCAGCCAGGAAATGTCCGTCGTGATTTGAAACAGATTTTCCAGGACAGGCAGCGCGCCGCCAACAAGGGTCGCAGTCAAAATTCCATTGCCGATAGCGAGGGCACTTTGCACTCCGATCATACCCCAATCATTGGCCGTCGGATAAAACCAGCTGATCGGCCCAATCAAACCAAACGTCAGTGATAACAGCCAGATGGCGAGCCCCACCCAGAATCCAGCACGGATCAATTGGCCGCGGCGTCGAACCTGTAATGTGAGCGAAACCGCTGTGAATCCGCTGATCAGACTCGTGATCAGCAGCGGCGCGTCGATTGGGCCAAATAACATGCTGCTCCACAGGCTTACAAAAAATGCGGCATACAGCCCGTGATGGCGGCCCAGTGACACGCTCAAGACAAGCGGCGCAAAAGCATAGGGCATGATTAACCCCGCCATTTCCGGCTTCAAAAATCGATAACTCCCGCTGTTACAAAGCACGAGCAGCAGTTTTGTGACAGCCAGTTGCACCAGAATAACGCCAAAAATGAGAAGAATGCGCGAGCTTCGTGAGAAGCTCTTCGGCTGATTGATCCACAGTTGAGTGATCGCGGTCGCCAGGACCAGCAGCGCAATTATGAAATTCTTAGTCGGCTCTGGCTGCTGCCCTGTAAAAACAAGAAACGCCAGACCAGCGACAAACACGGCAAAGATCACCACCTTGGAGTACTGGGAGTATTCCAAACTATGCCTTAGCTCGCTGCGCGCCCGGCGGCGGCGCATTTTCCGTGAGGCGAGCCCGCGTTTAATGAGTCTTCCGCGTTTGAAAGAATCGAACATTTAGTTTTTTACTTGCGTGTTGCGGGCGCCGGCGATCGATGCTGCTGGTAAGCGCCAATAATGGCGCGAACCAGTTCATGCCGCACGACGTCGCGCTCGGTAAAATACACAGTAGCGATTCCAGGAACAGTCTTTAATGCCTGCAAGGCTTCCACCACCCCTGAGCGCTTATTGGCCGGTAAATCAATCTGCGTGACGTCGCCGGTCACCACGCACTTGGAATTCACACCGATTCGCGTCAGCAGCATGAACATCTGCTCGGTCGTTGTGTTTTGCGCTTCATCCAGAATGACAAAAGCATTATTCAAAGTGCGCCCCCGCATGTATGCCAGCGGAGCCACTTCAATAGTCTGCCGCGCAATCGCCCGCTCCATCTCCTCTGGTTCTAACATTTCGCGAAGGGCGTCGTAAAGCGGCCGCAGATATGGTGTGATCTTTTGCTCGAGGTCGCCAGGGAGAAAGCCCAATGCCTCTCCCGCTTCCACCGCCGGCCTGGTCAAAATAATGCGGGCTACCTGTTCTCTCTTGAGAGCGGCGACTGCCATGGCCACCGCGAGATAAGTTTTTCCCGTGCCGGCCGGTCCGATTCCAAAAACAACATCATGCTTTTGAATTGCCTCCACATACGCTCGCTGGTTTGCGCTTCGCGCCACAATCGGCGGCTTGCGCGACGAGGTCGTGATTTTGGCTGACACGACGTCGCCAAGATTCTCATCACGCTCTTCAGAAACGGCTTTGAGCGCATAATTGAATTCGTGCTTTTGAATCTCCACACCCTGCTGCCGCGCTTTCTCAAGCTGTTCAAAGACATGCTGCGCCTTATCGATGCGGCTCGGGTCTCCTTCCAGTTTCACCCAGCCTTCGCGCGTGGTCACTTTCACACCGAGAGAATCCTCCAGATCCTTCAAAAGTCTGATGTCATTAGCGTAGAGCGACTGCAAAGCGCGCGGACTCTCAAACTGCAGGGTGCGCGTTTCGGTCGTCATCGATTCGTGGCATCGGCGTCCATACCGATCGACTGTTGGCTACAAACCAACGCCGCTAACCCTGCCCTACCGGAAACCATACACCAGCGCCCAATGCGTGCGTTCCTCCGGAGATTGCTCGACACTGACGATGATAAAGTAGCTGCCGGTGGTCTTTGGAATGACGTGCGCAGCCGCAAAATGACCCTTCTCCCAACTGTCTGGTTCCTCTGCCAGCTTCCCATCTGAATCGTAAATGTGAACGGATACTTTCGCCTTATCGACCTCTGTTCCCAGCCAGAACCAATATTCGTTCCCTTTGAATAATTGTTGCCGGACCGCTTTCTTCTCGCCCGAACCGAGGTCGCCTCCCCAGTAATCCTCACGCACTTGAAATCCTTGTTTTACGTATGGTTCTGCCGCCTGAAGAGCAAATGACTGTGCGTCATCCACCGAAGCGAAAGCCGCGTGCTGAATTGCGACAACGGCTGCCAGCACCGAGCTCGAGAAAAAAACTTTCGCGAAACCGTTCATCGAAATTTCCTAATCTCTCGTGACGATGCCGTTACCGAGGCGCGTCGTGATCTCATTGACCTTCTTAACTGATTCTGCCGGAATGCGAGCACTCCCAACATCGATCAGCGGCTTTACCTCACCCAAGGCATCCTGAATCTGGTGAATGATCGGGAGGTTAAACTCAGGCATCGCCTTGAGTCTGGTCTGAAAATAAGACAAGAGATCGGGCTGGTGCAGCAGCTCGGCGCCGTCAGTGGAAAAATGCTGTTTAACTACCGAAGTCAATACTTCCGTGCCCCGCAGCCACCCGCCCAGACTAACTAGCTGCGATAATTTTTCATCGTGCACCTCGTTCATAGCCTGTTGAACGCTGTTTTGAGTCCTATCCAGTTCCTGTCGGACATTTTCCCAATTTCGCTTATCCGCCGCCTCGATGATCGCCTTGGCGTGCGGCGTGATTGAATTCCCCACGCCAATACCCTTCGCCAATGCAAGGACCCGCTGGCCAATGTCCTTTACTGCGGGCGCGTCTTCAGCCTGTACCGCGATAAAACCATCGGCAATCACCGCCCCCAGCAAGAGGGCGATACGCGGTCGCTCGGTGAAATTTGGTCCCTTATCGCTGCGGACATGTTCCTTCCAATTGACCGCTCCCAGCTTGTTCAGTGCCCCGAAAATTTCGTTCGGCAACGGCACCACAACATCTTCCACAGTCGTCGATAATTGGTTAATATTGATGTGTTGCGGGGCCTGCGCACCATGCACGCACAGGGCAAAGCCACAGACCCCAGCCACAAATAACTTCAAATGTTTAGTAAACAGAATCATTGGGACCTTCGAATGTTGATTTCGGGTTCGTATTCAGGATTTAATGAAGCGAACTTTAAGCAGAACCGCTGCTCTACACAAATCCCTGCTCAAAACATTTTGAATCATCTTAACCGAGATACGCCATTCCCTGTGCCAGGCTGTTGGTTGCGTTCCTTATGGATCTGAGCCGATTAGAGCAGATCCTCGACCGGGCATCTTCCAGACGGATCACGGTAATCGGCGATCTGATGCTCGACGAATTTGTCTGGGGAAAGGTCGGTCGCATCTCGCCTGAGGCCCCGGTTCCCGTTGTGGAGGTGACCGGTGAATCGTTTTACCCGGGAGGCGCCGCCAATGTTGCGCGCAACTTGCGCGAGTTCGTGGATCGCGTCGCGATCATTGGTCAACTCGGCAAGGATCGCGGCGGTCAGCAACTCCTGGAATTACTGTGCGAACAAAAGATCGATGTCTCCAATGCGGTTGAAGAGGCGACATTCCATACCGTCGTTAAGACCCGGATCATTGCGCGCCAGCAACAGGTTGTCCGCGTCGATCGCGAACAGTTTATCCAGCCATCGACGCCTCAAATTGAAGAAGTCGTGGCCGGAGTCCGAAAAAGTATTCCAGACACGGACGCAATTATTTTCGAAGACTACGCCAAAGGTTTCTTATCGACCGAGCTTGTGTCGCAAATTACAGACGCTGCACGCTCGGCCGGCAAAATTGTCGCGGCGGATCCCAATCCCCGTAACCTGCTCGAGTGGCGCGGTCTGACAGTAATCAAGCCGAACCGTAGTGAAGCTTTTCTCGCTGCAGGTATTCCCAGCCAGGATACGGATACCGTCCCGTCCCAGGATACGGACTTGAAACGCGCCGGCGAAACGCTGCTTAGAAAATGGGAAACAGAAAATGTTCTCATCACACTCGGCGAACAGGGCATGATTCTTTTCCAAAAAAAAGAAGCGCCACATTACATCCCAACCAAGGCGCGAGAGGTGTTCGATGTCTCGGGCGCGGGTGATACGGCCATCGCTCTCTTTACCCTCGGTCTCGCCTGTGGAGCGACTCCGACCGAAGCGGCCGAAATCGCCAACCACGCAAGCGCCGTCGTCGTGAGCAAGCTCGGAACAGCAACCGTCACACGAGATGAATTAATTGCGAGTTTTCGAGAGGATTCCGGAGGTGGCTAACCAATTGTCACCCGCCGTCTTTGTTGATCGCGACGGCACCATTATCGAAGACGCAGACTATTGTTCCAATCCAAAAGAAGTGAAGGTTTTTCCTGGTGTGCCCCAGGCATTACGACGCTTAAAATCAAAAGGATTCAAACTCATCGTCATTACCAACCAAAGCGGGATCGGGCGCGGTTTTTTCACTCTTAATGAGTACCGGTCTGTTGAATCGGAAGTTTCGCGCCAATTGGGCGACGGCTTGATCGATGCGACCTATTTTTGCCCCGACGTTGCTGGTCAACATTCCACTCACCGCAAGCCATCGCCAGGGATGATTTTGCAAGCCAAGCGAGAACACCAAATCGATCTGACGCGTTCATTTTTTGTTGGTGACAAGGAGATCGACGTCGAGTGTGGCCGCAACGCAGGGGTGCGCACAATTCGAGTTCAAACTGGATTTGATCGCGACCTCACTGGAAGCGCTGCGGACTGGACTGCAAAAGACTTGCCCGCCGCGGTACGAATAATCCTACACCACCAGCCATGACCACAACGTCATCCCGAGCGAAGCGAGGGAGCGCCCGTCTTCGCTTGTGGCACATAGACAGTCACTCGCGTGATGCATCAGCGAGCGGGAGGCCCCTCGCCGTCGGAGCCTGCCCTGAGCGAGCGCAGCGAGTCGAATGGGCGGCTCGAGATGACACACGTTTGAGCTTCGAGGTAATTATCCGTCTCGTGCATGAGTAAAGCGGTCGGCATTATCCCTGCCCGGTGGGGTTCTACGCGATTTCCTGGTAAAGCACTGCATTCCATCGCTGGGAAACCGGTTCTGAAACATGTTTGGGAACGCTGCCGTCGCGCCAAAAATTTGGATTCGATTGTTGTTGCTACCGACGACATGCGGATCGCCTCTGCAGCGTTTGATTGGGGTGCACAAGTCGCACTGACTTCGCCGAAACACGGCAGCGGGACGAACCGAGTAGCCGAAGTGGCGAAGAAAACAAAGGAGTTCGCATACGTGATTAATATTCAAGGTGACGAACCTCTGATTGATCCTCGGCTGATCGACAAGCTTGTCGAAAAATTGCGGGCGGACTCCAAGATTGGCATGGTGACGGCTGCGCATCTGTTCAAGAATCCGGCGGATGTCTTTTCTCCCCACCAGGTGAAAGTCGTTCTCGATCTTCGCGGCAACGCTCTTTATTTCTCTCGTGCTCCGATTCCATTCCAATCGTTAACGAGCGGCAGTCCCCGAGCCGCCGAAAGCGGTAAAAGGCGATCTGGAAAGCACGTTTCCTTGTTCCGTCATCAGGGCATTTACGGTTTCCGGCGCGAGACGCTTCTCCAATTAGTGAGATGGAAACCGAGTCCGTTGGAACGCGCTGAATCGCTCGAGCAATTGCGCGCATTAGAAAATGGTGTAAAGGTTCATGTGCTCGTTACTGCTACAGGATCGCCCGGCATCGACACGCCAGAAGACGCAATGGCGCTGGAGCAAAAGCTTGCCCGCGCAAGACGGAGGATGCACTCGTGAAATACATTTTCATCACCGGCGGTGTGATTAGTTCCCTGGGCAAGGGATTGACGGCCGCTTCGCTGGGAACACTGCTGGAAGCGCGAAGTCTGCGGGTTGTACTCCAAAAATTCGACCCATATCTGAACGTGGATCCTGGCACGATGAATCCCTTCCAACATGGTGAGGTCTATGTGCTGGATGATGGCGCGGAAACCGATCTCGACCTGGGCCATTATGAGCGCTTCACGAACTGTATTCTCACGCGACACAACAACCTCACCAGCGGTCAGGTATACGAGTCGGTGATTTTGAAAGAACGACGCGGCGATTATCTCGGTAAAACCGTGCAGGTGATTCCGCATGTCACCGACGTGATCAAAGGGCGCATCCGTGAAATTTCAGACGAAAGCAAATACGACGTCGTCATCACGGAAATCGGAGGCACAACCGGAGACATCGAAGGGCTGCCCTTTTTGGAAGCGATTCGCCAATTCATTCTCGAAGTCGGGGCGCAAAATGTGCTGAATATGCACGTCACGCTGGTTCCCTACATCAAGGCCGCTCACGAACTGAAGACGAAACCGACTCAACAAAGCGTTGCCAAGTTGCGCGAGATTGGGTTGCAACCCCAGGTGTTAATTTGCCGGACTGAGCGCATGCTCGATCTCGATCTGCGACAAAAACTTTCAATGTTCTGCAGCGTTGCGGAAAAGGCGGTCATCGAAGAACGCGACGTTGCGCACACAATTTACGAAGTCCCGCTGACGCTTCACGCGGAAGGTTTAGACCAGTTGGTGTGCAATCTTTTAGGCTTAAAAACGCAGCAGCCCGATCTCGCAGGATGGAAAAATTTTGTAAAGCGAGTCATTAGCCCCGCGAAACGAGTCAGAATTGCTGTTATCGGCAAATACTTCGATGTCCGAGACGCCTACAAGAGTATTTACGAATCGCTCACCCATGCTGCTGCCAGCGAAGATTGCGGCATCGATCTCGAACTTATCGACGCGGGATCGATGCAAGACGGCGTCTGCAGTCGACTAAAAGATGTGTCCGGTGTTTTAATTCCCGGCGGTTTTGGTCTTCGCGGCGTGGAAGGGAAAATCAGGGCCGCGCGCTTCGCGCGAGACCATAAGATTCCATATCTCGGACTCTGCCTGGGGATGCAGGTGGCGACGATCGAGTTCGCGCGGAATGCCTGCGGCATCAAAGACGCCAACAGCACGGAGTTTGACAAGAACGCAAAGGAGCCGGTGATCTCGTTGCTGGAAGAACAGCAAGGTGTCAAGAACATGGGCGCCAGCATGCGCTTGGGCACGTGGCCGACAAAAATCGCCAAGGGCACGCTCGCGGAAAAAATTTACGGCAGTGATGAAGTGATGGAGCGCCACCGCCACCGATACGAGTTTAACATGAAATATCGCGATCAGATGAATGAAAAAGGCTTCGTCATTTCTGGCACATCACCCGACGGAACGCTGGCCGAGTTGATCGAGCTTCGCGATCACCCCTATTTTGTTGGTTGCCAATATCACCCCGAATTCCAAAGCAAGCCAAACAAGCCGCATCCACTTTTCCGAGGATTTATCCATTCGTGTCTCGAATATCAGAGTCGTGCGACGCGCGCTCCAGCCGATCGAGAATCGCCGCCCCGAGTCCCCGAGCAGGAACTCGTTCTGCAACAATAAGATCGAGGTCCAGCTCGTCGAGCTCCCGTAAGCACCGAAACAAATTCGCAGCGGCTTCGCGTAAGTCTTGACGCTCACTTAGCGCTCGAACAGCTGTGAACTTTTCTTCTGGAATTGAAGCATTCCATGCAAGGAATCCGACACGGCGGTTTTCCACCGGTGCGAACGATTCAGTATTGTCGATCAAGCGAAGCGGGGTTTTTGGCGCATAATGCGATGGTAACTGGCCGGGTACAGAAATGTTTGTCGGACCGCTGACGATGTTAATTTTGCCAAACTCGGCGAGTTGTTCCTCCGTAATCGGTCCGCGGCGTAGGATGTCAATTCTATCGTCGCGGACGGCGATGATGGTTGATTCAATGCCGTGCGTAGTCGGGCCAGCATCCACGATCAATGGGATGCGACCGCCGAGTTCATCGAGAACGTGGTGAGCGGTGGTAGGACTGATTCGGCCGAAGCGATTTGCGCTCGGTGCGGCGACCGGTTTCCCAAATGCGGAAATGATTTCAGCAAAAACCGGGTGTGAACTCATTCGGACAGCGACTGTATCGAGTCCGGCGGTGACGATTTCCGGAACAATCGGTTGTCGATTCAAGACAAGCGTGAGTGGCCCGGGCCAGAATTGCGCGATCAGTGTCTCGATCTGCGCGTTGGTGCAATTACGGATCTTCGCTATGCGTTCCAGCCATTGTTTGTCAGGCAGATGAACAATCAGCGGATCGAAACGCGGTCGCTCTTTCGCTTCGAAAATTTTTGCGACGGCCATGGAATTGAGCGCATCGCCTGCGAGGCCATATACCGTTTCTGTTGGGAGCGCTACAACTGCGCCCTTGCGCAAAAGTTCAACTGCCACAGTGGTGGCCCGCGCTTCCAGCCGGGTGGGATCAGCAGGATGCCGATGCCACGAGCGGCGACCCAAGGTCGCCGCTAAGGTCTCAGTCTTCACCTTTCCAATTTGGTGGCGAGCACGTTTTCGGATTGTTTCTTGCGAAAAGCTTCCAACTTCTGCCGGATTGTTTCGTTAGAAGTAGCCAAAATGGCGGCTGCGAGCAGTGCAGCATTTTTGGCTCCGGCATCCCCGATGGCCAGCGTCCCAACGGGAATACCCCCAGGCATTTGCGCCGTTGAAAGAAGCGAGTCAAGCCCCTGCAACTTCGATTGAATTGGCACTCCCAGGACCGGCAGCCAGGTATGAGCCGCGATCACCCCAGCCAAATGTGCCGCACCGCCTGCGCCAGCAATGATGACGCGCAGCCCGCGCCCAGCACCATTCCGCGCGAATTCAGCGGTAGCGTCCGGCGTTCGATGCGCGGAGAGAACGTGCGCCTCGTTAGGCACGCCGAGCGCATCGAGCGTTTCGACGGCATGACGCATCGTTTCCCAATCCGATTTGCTCCCCATAATCACAGCAACCAACGACTTCGACTCAGGCATGTGCGAATTGTAGGACGTTTGATTCGTTTGCGCCAGCAAACTCACCCGTCGCGCTTCCCGTCTCTGCCGCTCGGCTCCGGCCTGCGGGCTCCATCCTCTGAAACGCCAAGTGGCATTGGCTTCGAGCCAATTTCTATCCGCCGGGATGCCGATGCCACGTGTTGATGGCATATTGCGTCCGTGAATCGCAGCAGCAAATCGATTGTCCTCATCGGCATGATGGGTGTTGGGAAATCATCTGTAGGCGACTGTTTGCGGTCGCGAACTGGCCTCAGGCTATTCGATACGGACGAAGTCGTGATATCAAAATTCGGAATGCCCATTTCTAAAATTTTCTCGAAACACGGTGAAAACAGGTTCCGTGAAGCTGAAACGGAGGCGCTCCGAAAGGTACCTGCTGATCAACGTGCCATCATCGTAACCGGTGGCGGGATTGTTTTGCGCCCAGAGAACCTCGACCTTTTGAAACGACTTGGCATTGTGGTGTGGCTGGAGGCAAACGAAGCAATGCTTTTCAAACGGGCTTCACAGAGCGGCGCTCGACCGATGCTGCAACGCAAAAATCCGAGGGAAGCGTTCATCAAAATGTTACGGGAACGTTTGCCACTTTATGCAAAGGTCGCAGATATCCGCATCGATACATCAATGCTTACAGATGACGAAGTGGCAGTGGCAATTTTGAGTAAGTTTGGGAGGCAGTATCGCAAGTCAGCGCCGGCAGAGGCGCTCCCAGTAACAGCAGGATGACTGAGACAACCACAATTGATCGCGAAATCTCGCGGACAGACTTGAAGCAACAGCTGGTCTCATTCGCGCTGGACGTTGGTTTTGACTCCTGCCGCGTCGCAGCCTGCAGTTTCGCGCCGCACGCGGACGAATTTCGAAGTTGGCTGAGTGAAGGCGGCCACGGTGAAATGAGTTACATGGAGCGCGGGAAAGAAAAACGGTGCGATCCACAGAAGGTTTTGCCTGGCGCGCGGTCAATCGTTGTACTTGCGATGAATTATTTCCAAGGCGGACAATTTCGGCGATCGCAGACCGCCGCTGCCGGAAGAATTGCTCGCTATGCCTGGGGCGATGACTATCACGATCTGATCCAGGACAAGCTCGATAAGATCGACAAGTTTCTTCGCGAGCTCGGCGGGCAACAGAAATGTTACATCGATACCGGGCCAGTTTTGGAACGAGATCACGCGGCGCAGGCGGGAGCCGGTTGGCATGGTAAAAGCACCATGCTAATCGACGAACGCCTCGGCACCTGGTTTTTTCTCGCGGAAGTTTTGACGACCCTCGAATTGCCACCGGACAAGCCGGTGCCAGATCGCTGCGGAACGTGCGAGCGCTGTATCAAGGCCTGTCCCACCGGCGCGATCACAGGACCACATCGTCTGGATGCACGCCGCTGCATTTCTTACCTTACAATTGAACTCAAAGGTCCGATCCCAATGGAACTTCGACCACTTATTGGAAATAGAATTTTTGGTTGCGACGATTGTCTTGATGCTTGTCCATGGAATCGTTTTGCCCAGGTATCGCGCGAAGCCGCATTCTCTTCGCGTCCTTCAACAATGGACAAGCCGCTACGCGATTATCTCAGCTTGAGTGATGTAGAGTTTCGCGTGCTCTTTAGAGATTCGCCGATTAAACGAATCAAACGCCGCGGTTTTCTTCGCAATGTCTGTGTCGCACTCGGCAATGTTGGAGATTCGTCCGATTTACCTGCACTTAAATGCGCCGCAGCCGATCCTGAGCCGTTAATCGCGGAGCACGCCAGATGGGCAATCCAGCAAATTCTGTTTCGAACAGGGGATCAGTTCGCTCAGTCGGGAGACAAGACCAACCTCAGCCAGGGAAGCAATTAGTTGAATCCAAAAGTGTTCCCATGCTCATCCTAAATTGTTATGAACGGGTTTTCGTTTGCAAGAGTCAAACAAGCGACTAATTCTGACGCCTTCACCCCGAGAACCGCCCCTCCGATGCACCAAGCCGTAAGCACTCCTGCACCCGCGCCTTTAACGGCAAAACAGCGTCGCACTCGGCGCAAAAAGCAAATTATTTACGGATTGATCGCCCTGGTCGTACTCTGGATCGTCGCGTCGATCCTCTGGAGCAAGCGGGAAAAGCCGATTCCGGTTACAACGGAGACGGCGATTCGCAAAACGATCGTGCAAACGGTTTCGGCAACAGGAAAAATACAGCCTGAGGTTGAAGTCAAGATCTCGCCCGAAGTTGCCGGCGAAATTATTGAATTGCCCGTCGAGGACGGGGTGAGGGTCAAAAAAGGCGACCTGTTGGTCAAAATTAAACCTGACTCCTACAAAGCGCTTCTCGAACAACAAGAGGCAGCGATCAGCGCGGCGAAGGCCACGAATCTGCAACAGAAGGCGACGATGGGAAAAACGGAGCACGACCTCAAACGGGCCGAAGACTTGTTCAACAAAAAGCTGATCTCAGAGCAGGAATACAACGCGGCGCAGGCAGCTTATGACGTGGCCAAAAACACATACGAAAGTTCGTTGCACGAAATCGAACGCGCCGAGGCAAGCTCGAGTCAGGCACGCGATCAACTCTCCAAGACCACAATTTATTCGCCGCTGGACGGAACGATCACCATTTTAAACAGCAAACTCGGCGAACGTTTGGTTGCCACAGGTCAATTCGCCGGGACCGAAGTGATGCGCGTCGCCGATCTGACCCATATGCAGGCCATTGTCGATGTGAACGAGAACGATGTGGTCAACGTTAAACTCGACGACAAAGCCAGCGTGAAAATCGACGCCTACGGCGATCGGAAGTTTAAAGGGGTCGTGCAGCAAATCGCCAATACCGGAAAGACGACCGGCGCAGGCACGCAGGAGGAAGTAACAAATTTCGAGGTGAAAATTCGCATTGACGATCACGATGTGGCGTTGCGTCCCGCGCTCAGTTGTACCGCAGACATCCAAACCAACGAGGTAAAAGATGTTGTGGCCGTGCCGATGCAAGCCGTGACCATTCGCACCGGCGAAAGCAATTTGAGTCCAGAAGAAATCGAAAAGAAAAAGCAGAAGGCGACGCAGCGAGACAAAGGCGACAACAACGCGGAGTTCGTCGACGGGCGGGCGGAAAAGGCAGCGCAGAAAGAAGAACGCGAAAAACTTTCCAAGGTTGTGTTCCTGAAAAAGGGCGGCAAGGCGGAGATGGTGAAAGTGACGACTGGCATTTCCGACGACACTTATACGGAAATCAAGAGCGGCCTTAAGCCCGGCGACGAAGTGATCTCGGGCAGTTACAGCGCGATCAGCCGAAAGTTGAAGGAGGGCGCGAAGGTAACCCTCGACAAAGAAGGAATGAAGTAGTCTGGGGGAGCGACTGTCGAGGTTGCGATGGAAACTCGAAATTCAATCAGACCGCGCGGCCCGGTCGTGATCGATATTGAGAATATTACCAAAGACTACGTCATGGGCGAGGAAGTCGTGCGCGCGTTGCGCGGCGTGACCTTGCAGATACGCCGCAACGAATACCTCGCCATCATGGGACCGAGCGGCAGCGGTAAATCGACGCTCATGAACATGCTGGGTTGTCTCGATACCCCCACCTCCGGGCGCTATGAATTCAACGGCAAGAACGTTGCCGAAATGGACGACGACGAGCTCGCGGCCGTTCGCAATCGCGAGATTGGTTTCGTATGTCAAACATTAAACCTCCTGCCGCGATCGACATCGTTGCGCAACGTCGAACTGCCGCTGATTTATGCGGGGATCGATCCCGAACGGCGTGAAGCGCGCGCGACCCAGGTGCTGGCAGACGTCGGCCTGGGCGATCGAATTCATCACAAACCGAATGAACTTTCCGGCGGCCAACGTCAGCGCGTGGCCATCGCGCGCGCGCTCGTGAATGGACCCTCAATTATTCTGGCCGACGAACCGACCGGAAACCTTGATTCCAAAACCGGGGATGAAATCATGGAGTTGTTAGAGAATTTATATCAGCGCGGTAACACAATTATCCTCGTGACGCACGAACGAGATATCGCCGCACACGCGCGTCGCACTGTGCATTTGCGCGACGGGCTCATCGAGTCAGATCATGCGGGATTTATTCCAGAGCTCGACCTGCCGGTGGCGGGATAACTCGCCATGAAACGCTTTCTCTACGAACTAAGCGAAAGCTGGAAGATCGCGGCCGCGCAAATGCGCTCGAATCTAACCCGCTCAACGCTCACGGCGCTCGGCGTTATTATCGGCATTATCGCGGTGACGTTGATGGGCACCGCAGTGAATGGGATATCTATCGGCTTCGATAAAAGCATGGCCGTGCTCGGCGATGACGTTCTCTACGTGACTCAATGGCCGTGGAAACCGGTGGACGATTGGTGGAACTACCGTGACCGCAAGAAAATCAAAACGGAATATGCCGAAACCTTGAACCGGATGATCGCGGCGACTCCGAACTCGAACCTGGTCGTCGCAGTGCCAACATCGAATTTCATGCGATCGGTTAAATACGGCGGCAACCAGGTGGACAACGTG
>JBKPLD010000004.1:0-18048 GCA_046731415.1 Verrucomicrobiota bacterium | reverse complement strand
ATCCCGCCGTAAGACCACGCTCCGAATTGATCGCCGCAGCGATAGCCGAACGTGTCGATGAAACTTTTGGCTTTGTACTTGTCCTCGCGCCGCAAAACCGTGAACAGGACTTCACGCGCAGGTCGCATGAACGCAAACGTGCTGGCGCGTCGAGCCACTTGAAATACTGCCAGTACAGTAAGTATTGGCGCGAGACCCATCGCAGCGAAACCAAACAGGCTGAGCGCCGGCATGAATAACAAAGTCAGCGTCACGCCAAAGAATTTCATGAACCGACCCGTGAGAAAGATTTGCAGAAACAGCGTGAGCGTATTCACGGACAAGTCGAGCTTGGCGAAAAACGCCGTCCGCGCAGCTTTATCCGTAAATCCGAGTTTCGTCAGCTCAGACTGCTGAAAGTAAGCCCATGTCGAAGTGAGCGTGTAGAGCAAGATAAAAACGAACAGGCCGAAAAGGTAAGGCGAGCGGCAAATGTGAGTGACACCATCCCAAAATCTGCCGCCGATCGGTTTTTCAGCCGTCGCAGCTTCGTCCTGGGCCGATTTTGAATCGTGTCGTCTAAATTCCGCAGGGAAAAAACGCACACTCTGCGCGGCGACCTCGAGCATCGCAGCGCAAATCAATAGAAACACACCTGTACTGACGCGATGCACGAGCGAGGCGGTAATAATTGGTCCAAGGATTCCTCCGAGCGAGCCCCCGACAGCGATAAAGCCAAAGAGACGTTTTCCCTGCTCATTCGTGAACAGGTCGGTCATAAAGCCCCAAAATACCGCGGTGGCAAAAAGATTGAAGACGCTGACCCAGACAAAAAAACATATATCGAGCCAAGGCTTCTTTCCCGGCGCGAACTGCATTAGCACGAAAAAAATGAGGAGATTTGAGATAAAGAACCGGTAAGCGATCGGAATAAATCTTCTCCGCGACATGCGGGCGACAATGGCAGAAAAGAGCGCGTTGGCCACGAGCATCGTGAGCATTACCACTGTGAACATCCACCACAGATTTTCTGAATAGCTGGCGCCGATATTATCGCGAACGGGCCGAATCACATAATAACCGGCGAGGACGACAAAGAAGAAAATGAACCCAAGCCAGAGCGCGCGGACTTCGTCCGGCTTTACATCAACTATTTTGGTGAAGACGCGCTTCATGCCAACGCGCTGTCACCCTGAGCGTGAGCGAGGGCCTCTGCTACTCGCGTGATGTGTTCCGCATTTATGAGGTCCCTCGCTTTCGCTCGGGATGACATGGCCATCATGCTTTCTGGTTCTTCCACGCCGCCAATACTTCTGCCTCCCGTTCAGGTGTCAGCCCTGCGTGCAACTTTGATTGTCGCTCTTGCGGCAACGATTTGAACCATTCGAGCGTGTCACGCGCTGTGTCATCAAGCGAGCGAAAGGTCAGCCCTTTGGAAAGCGCACGACTGATCTTGGTGCGGGTGATCCCATCCTCGGCACCGGCCCACACCGGCATATCAGACCAAGGCTGCACCTTTTGATCAGTCAAAAATTTCTCATCCACCCAGAAAAACTTCGCGTTGGATTTCAGAGCGATTTTGATTCTATCGAGCATTCCACCAATGCCGATCGGCCTGGCCGGTCCGGTCGCATTATAAATTCCAGTCTCACCATTTTCCGCCATGCGGATCGTCCATTCCGCCAAATCGCGCCCATCGATGTATTGAACCGAATCCCCTGGCTTACCCGGCGCTAGCACCTCGCCACCGCGATCGATCCGAACCGGCCAATAGGTAAAGCGGTCGCTCTCATCTCGTGGCCCGACGATTAATCCAGGCCGGATGATGAGCGTTTTTCCTGGAAACCATTTCTCCGCCTCCTTTTCTGAAAGCACTTTAAGCGGTCCGTACAATTTGAAACCATTCGCCTTCATTGATTCGAGCGTCTCTTTGTACGGATCGGCGCCCTCGTAAGTTTGCAGCGGAGCGTTTTCGTCCGGACCGGTCTTTGAATCCTGATAGACCGAAATAGTCGACGTAAAAACATATCGATCGACATTTCCCTTCAAAATCTGGGCGGCATCTCGCACCCAGACCGGCAGCGTGGTAGGATTATCGATTGCCACATCCCATTGCCGATTTTTTAGCGCATCGAGCTTGCCATTGCGGTCCCCGAGCAATTGCTCGACTTCGTTTGGCACCTCACCGGGATGCGTCTTGCCACGGTTGAAAGTAGCGACTTTATGGCCGCGGCTCAGTGCATATCGAACCTGGTACGGCCCTGTGAACCCGGTGCCGCCAAGGATGAGCATGCGCAGAGGCTTGACCGATTTCTCTGCGAACAGCGCTTCTGATCCTCCGCTTAGCGCAAGAGCGGTTCCGGCGGCGGTTTTGATAAAATGGCGGCGTTTCATAAGATTATCATGACGAGTCGAAGTCGAGACATCTCTAATTTTTTATTAGGCAACAGCAAGAGATTCCTCCATTTCGGTCGGAATGACAAAGAGATGACGAGACGCAAAGCTGCACGGGTGATCGGCGGGACGACGGCAGGTTTACTTCTGCCGATTGAACTCGCTCCCGCGGAGGTGAAAGCCGAATCATCAGAGATGCCGACGCGCGGAATTCCCTCATCCGGTGAAAAGCTGCCGGTGATCGGCCTGGGAACATGGCAGGCATTCGATGTCGATCTAACGTCAGATAATCGGACACAACTCGGAGACGTCCTCTCGCTTTTTGTGAAGCTCGGCGGGCGGGTAATCGATACATCGCCGATGTATGGCCGCGCCGAAGATGTGATTGGGAAGCTAACGGCTGCTCTTGGTATTCGGGACAAGGTTTTTCTCGCCACAAAAGTGTGGACGCGAGGCAGGGAAAACGGAATCAAGTCGATGGAACGTTCGATGGCGCTTCTGCGCGCCGAACGAATCGATCTGATGCAAGTGCACAATCTCGTCGATGTCGAAACGCAGTTGGCGACATTGCGTGAATGGAAGGCGCAGCGCCGGATCCGTTACCTCGGCATTACGCACTATGAAGCCGGCGCTTTTGCAAACGTGGAAAAAATTATGCGAAGCGAAAAGCTCGATTTTGTGCAAATCAACTATTCGCTCATGGAACGCGAAGCTGAGGAACGTCTTTTACCGCTTGCGCAGGATCGCGGAATTGCCGTCATCGTCAATCGACCTTTTGGCGGTGGCGATCTCTTCAGTCGAACGCGCTCAAGACCGTTGCCTGATTGGGCGGCTGAATTTGATTGTCATTCCTGGGCGCAATTCTTCCTCAAATGGATTGTGGCCAATTCTGCTGTCACCTGCGCCATTCCCGCGACGGACAAACCACGCCACTTGGAAGACAACCTCCAAGCGGGTCGCAACCCGCTTCCCAACAGTAAAACGCGTCAAAGAATGGTTGAATTCGTCTCGTCTCTGTAGGCCAGCATGACAGAACCGTGGCTCGCTGCAGGCACGGCCCTGCGGGCCGTATCGCGACCACAAAACGCAGCTTCGAGTTCGACCGGCGACAGGGCAGCGGCTACAGCCATCGGCTCAGAAATCCCCTCTCAAACCGCTATTGTGGTGACCTGTCCGCATTGGGCAATTGTCAACCGGAAAAAATTACGTTTTTGTTAAAAAAATCAGTTGCGCCAGCAGCCGATTTCACCGATAGGACGCGCGCTTTATGCGAAAAATAACCCCCTATCTTATTCTCAGTCTCTGTTGCGCAGCATTCTATCCGCGTCCGGCGGCGGCGTTGAACTTTTCAGCGCCTAAACCCCAGTTCGGTTACACGGATGCGACCGGCAAAAAGCAAACGATTGAAGTCGTCGACAAGTATTATCCGAAAAAAATTGTGCAGCCGTTCGGTAATGACTCTAAGATCGATCCGAAATTACGCCGGGCCGCGACCATTGCAGAAGAACGCGCGCGAGCACACTCTCTCTCCAAGTGCTGGCACTACGTGAAAGAAGCCCTTGTTGCCGCCGGCGTGGTGAGATCCCGGCCACAGACTATCCTCGCCAAACAAGCCGGTCAGGAGCTGGTGAACAACTACGGCTTTAAAAAGCTCCCGGTGACCGATCCGTACCAGGCGCCGGTCGGTGCAGTGTTGGTCTACGGTGCCAAACGAGCGGCTGGTCACGTTGAGATTCGAACTGAAAATGGTTTCGTGAGCGATTTCCGCTCCAAGACACCGTCCCGCCGGCCGCTGCTAGGCATTTTTGCCAAGACTTAACTCGCTCATTCGAGCGGTTCTGAGCAGCTCAAAAGAATCACTTCCGGCTGGCAATTTGTCCAGCTGCGCAAGAATCTTTGTCGATGGTTCCGTCGGTCCGTATCGCCATGTGGTCTGGCCCCCGAAATATCTCGACGGCCATGATGCGCGCGTGGGGTAATCGCTCTGATACCTTTGTAATCGACGAGCCGTTTTATGCTTTTTACCTAAGCAGAACTGGCAAAGAGCATCCTGGCGCGGAGGAAGTGATTGCTTCGGGTGAGACCGATTGGCGAAAAATTGTCGCGCAACTGACCGGTCCGATCCCGAACGGCAAACGGATTTTTTTCCAAAAGCAAATGGCACATCATCTTTTGCCGGAGATCAATCGCGAATGGCTTGGCGCGGTCACGAATTGCTTTCTTATCCGAGACCCGCGCGAGGTGATCGCTTCGTACGTCAAGAAGCGAGAGGACCCGGTGCTGCCGGACCTGGGATTTTTGCAGCAAGCAGAGATCTTTGATTTCGTGTGCACTCGCACGAATTCGGTTCCACCGGTCGTTGATGCAAAAGATGTGCTGGACAATCCCGAACGAATGTTGCGCCTGCTTTGCGAGGCAGTCGGCGTCGAGTTTAACGACTCAATGCTTTCCTGGCAGCCTGGATTACGCGAGACCGATGGCGTCTGGGCCAGCCATTGGTACGGTGAAGTGACAAAAACGACATCGTTTCAACCATATCACCCAAGCGACGCCAAAGTGCCGGCGCACTTAGAGGGAATATGCGATCGCTGCCGCGAATGCTACGATCGTTTGTATAAACGGCGGCTGCGTTAAAGGCGCGTCATCCCGAGTCGCGCAGACGACGAGGGATCACAACACATCGAAGATTTGCCTGCGTCTCTTTGCCGTGCATTATCCAGCACACAGTGCGGTCGTGAGGTTGTCTGCGCGCTCTCTTTGCCTGCCGAGAGATTCCTCGCTCCGCTCGGAATGACAATTCGAGATGCTTCAGAAATTCGATGAACGAAATCGCAATCTGATCGTTAACATTAATGGTCAGCTTGTGCACCGAGATAAGGCGGGGATTAGTCCGTTTGATTCCGCCGTACAGGGCGGGGACGCGGTCTGGGAAGGATTGCGGTTGTATAACGGCCGGATTTTCAAACTTCACGAGCATCTCGATCGGCTGGAGCGTTCGGCGCGCGCGTTGTCATTTGCCGAAATTCCGCCGCGCGAAAAAGTCATCGAAGAGATCAAACGCACGCTCGTCGCAAACAAGATGACTGACGGCGTGCACATCCGCCTCACTGTTACCCGCGGGGTAAAGATTACTTCTGGAATGGATCCACGTTTGAATCACAGCGAGCCGACGTTGATTGTTCTCGCGGAGCACAAAACCCCGGTTTATGCGAAAACAGGTCTCACTTTGATTACGAGCAAGGTCCGGCGGCCGCCGCGTGAGGTCCTCGACGCGCGAATTCATCATGCGAATCTGCTGAATTCAATTCTCGCCAAGATCGAAGCAAACAACGTCGGCGCAGACGATGCCTTGATGCTCGACACGCGCGGTTTCGTCGCGGAAACGAACGCGACACACGTTTTCATCGTGCGCAACTCCGACAAATCGCGAGCAAGCGGCGATCTGGCGACCAGTCGCGTTGTGGCCTGCCCGGAGGGTATTACGCGGGCGACGGTGATGGAGATTTGTGTGGCGGAAAAAATTCGCTGCGTCGAGACCGATCTTTCGGTGGTCGATATTTACGGCGCTAATGAGATGTTCTGTACAGGCACAATGGGCGAGCTGGCTGCCGTGACCAAGTTGGACAATCGCCAAATTGGCGATGGCAAAGTCGGTCCGATAACAAAACGACTTAGCGATCTTTACGCCAAACGAACTGCGACTGAAGGCGTGCAGGTTATCTAGCCCTGCAGCGGCGATCTGTGCTCGCCGTGGCAATTGCCCTCGTGTGCCGGACTCCCATGAGGCTAGCGTTTTTCATCCCACGTTTTCTTCTGGAACGACGTCCGTCCAGAGCCCTCTTCGAACGCCTCGAAGTGTTCCGGGTTTTGTTGGTAATATTTCTGGTGGTACGCCTCGGCCGGATAAAATTTCATCGCCGGCAGAATTTCGGTGATGATGGGTTTCTTGAATTTGCCCGAACGCGCGAGCTTCTCCTTTGAAGCTTCGGCGATTTTTTTCTCATCATCGTTGCTAAAAAAAATCGCCGCCCGATAACTTGGCCCGATATCAGTAAACTGTCCGTCCGCCTGGGTGGGATCGATTTGCCGCCAGTAAATATCGAGTAACTGGTCATAAGAGATTTTCGCCGGATCGTAAGTGATTTGGATCGACTCGCGGTAGCCGGTTTTCTCTGATGAAACGAGCTCATAAGTCGGGTTTGGTTGCGTCCCTCCGCAATAACCTACAACGGTCTTGATCACGCCTTTCGCTTTATCAAATGCCGGCTGAATGCACCAAAAGCAACCGCCTGCAAAGATCGCGGTTTTGGTTTCAGCTGGTGAAGAATCTTGTCCCTGGCTGCTTGCGACAACGCATGCAACAATCAACGCGTAGCCGAGCAAGTGAGTAAGTGTGCGCTTCATACGTTCGATGTTAGACAGCTTTTCAATCGGCGCGTTGTGAATAACTCAGCCAATTTTTTGCTTGCCATTTGATACGGCGATCGTCATAAACGGGTTCAACGTTAATTCAATGTCGGCGAGACTAGATCATCAGAACAGCCACGCTTCCTTCGGCAATGTCTCCCCGTTTATTGGAATCCTTAGATTCGTTCCCGACTCACTTTCTCCTCAGCGTGCCTGCGGATGAGGGTAGCTTAGCTCACCGCAGGCACGTCCCTTTTCGAGTAATCGGGCTTGATTCTCTAACTGACCGCCTCGATCTCGATAACATCTTCGGTCGCGCGGCGCCGTTGCATGTCGATCTTGGCTGCGGCGACGGTTCGTTTCTTTGCGCGCTGGCGCAGCGCATGCCGGACAAGAATTTTCTGGGAATCGAACGGCTGCTCAATCGAGTGCGCGCTTCGGCGCGTAAGGCTGCATCACTGGATAATGTGCGCCTGTTGCGGATGGAAAGTTTCTACGCCGTGCGTTACCTCTTGCGGAGTAAATCGGTGGAAACATTTTATCTTTTGTTTCCCGATCCCTGGCCAAAACGCCGTCATCATGGACGCCGGATTGTAACGCAGGAGTTCCTTGGCTCGATTCAAACCGCGCTTCAGGAAAACGGGTGCATTTACATTGCGACGGATGACTTTGATTACTTTGGAAAAATTAAAGAAATGGCCGAATCAAATTCCGGTTTTGAAATCGGGGACGCTGATGTCGAACTACCGCAGAGTAAATTTGAACGCATTTTCCGCGAAAAAGGCGCGCCCGTTCACTTACTGACGCTGCGAAAAATTTCCCCTGTGAAATAGCTTTGCGCTTCCCAATTGTCCTGGCGAAATCGCAGTATTACTGCGCCCGTCTCATCCTGGCGAAACAGTTTAATCCCGCGTTTTTGCAAATTCTCTGCCCAGGTGTCGCTAATTCGCTCGTAACCCGGGAAGTCGCGCGAAGTGGCAATGATCAAACGCGGTTGCACCGCGTCGAGGAAAGCGTCAGAGCCGGATTCTCCCGAATGATGTTGGCCCTTAATGATGATGTCGCTTCGGAGACTAAAACGACTGGCCAACAACAGCTGTTCGGTCTTAATCCCACTGTCCGACATGAACAAGATCCGGGTCGTTGGCGCGACCAGCAGATGAACGACGTATGCCTGATCATCGGCGATCGCCGACTTAAAGTTCCGCGGAGGAAACAAGATGTGGGCAGTCAGATCTCGCGACAGTGAGAAGCCGTCTGACGCAAGGAAATTGTCCAGTTTGATGCTGCGTTCTTGAAACAGACGTTGCAATCGCTTGTGAATCGCTGAGTGGTCCGGTGCCGGATTATCCACGAGGCGGATTCGAGGAAAATCTTCCACCAATTGTGCTGTCCCACCCAGGTGGTTTGCGTCGCCGTGAGTAAGCAGTACGCCGGAAACGCGATTCACACCCGCCCAATGCAAATATTCTCGAACGATTCGTGGATAAGTCCGATCATTCCCGCAGTCGAACAACCAGTTTACGGTTCCCGTTTGTAAGTGGACAGCTGCGCCGGCGCCGACATCCAGGACCGTAACCTTTGTAACGAGTTTCTCGGGCCAATGTGGATGTGCGACATAAAAATGACCACCGGGAACATGCGCAAGGAATTGCACGATTCCCATCACAACCCGCGCCAACAGCCAGTTGGTATTATTGAAAATCACCGCGAGCGCGGGCAGAACTGGCGTCGAAAGAAGAGAGAGAAGTGCAATCGCGAGAATGAAAAAAGCAATCGGCACTACGATTAAATTCGCCACTAATGAAATCGGCGTGACGATGTAAAAATACCACAGCACCAACAGCAACGAACCAGCCCATGCCGCGAGGGAGACACCGCTCCCGCGGCAGAGCCATTCGAACGCAGCATGCATCCAACGCCACGGGCCGCGCAATAGACTTCGCGGAAGGAAAGGATCGGGAGCGGTCCAGCGCTTCAAAAATTCGGCAAACGGATCGGCAAACAGTACGATGGCGCCAACCACCGCAAAGGAGAGCTGAAATCCTGTCGAAAAGAGTTCATTCGTGTTCCAGCAGAGAAGAAAGAACGCCGCCGCAGCCAGACTATTGAGAACGAAAACCTTGCGCTCGAAAAATAGACCGCCCAACAAAATCGAACTCATGATGGCAGCCCTTACACTTGAAACGTGCAATCCCGTGACCGCGGCGTAGAAGAGAAGCAATGGTATGATCAGCGCGGCTGCCCATTTGGGCGACAGCCGCGCGACCATTGCCAGCATCCACAACAAGGCGGCAACAATTCCCACGTGTAAGCCCGCGACGGCGAAGAGATGAAGTGTGCCGGTCTGTTGAAACGGTTCCTCGATGTCTTCCGGAGTTTGGTGCCGGAGGCCAAGCACCAGCCCACTGAGAAAATTCTGCACGTCAGGCGCGTTCTCCAATCCTCTGCAAAGCGCGTTCTGCATCCATGCGCGGGACTTCTGCGCCAGCCGTAGAATTCGGTTGCCGCCGCCATGGCGAATAAGAGTGCCCTCCTCCGGATAACGCACAAACAACATTCGACGCACATCGTGACGCGCCAGATACGCGCGCATATCGAATTCGCCGGGATTTCGTGGCGGTGGGATGACTTCCGCGATTCCGAAGAGTCTCAGTTCGTCACCAAATTCGGGTGTGCCTTTCCAACGAATCTGCCAGACCGCGTGTGTGGATTGGTTATGGCCTTCGAATTCGATTGACCTGAGCTTTAGCAGGAAGGTTGCAAACCCGCTGGGCGCAATCTTTGGCTCGGTGATTACGGCTCCGATGGCCGTGACGACTCGTGACCGGGCGCCAAGTTCATCAGCAAGTTGCTGGCCTTCGGTGTTACTCGTCTCGAGGTTGTGCAGGAAAAAAAAGCCAATTCCGACGATGATGTAAGTGGCCACTGGTATGGGTCGCCAAGCGAGGATAACAATGCAGATCGCCAGGCCGATTGTCAGCACGGTCAAGGCGGAAACGGGAAAGAGGTCCGCGATGACAATTCCTATTGCAGCCATGAGCGACAAACCAACAAACGGCTGACGCGGCAGGGTCAGGAATTTCATCCATCGGCTTTTCGCTTATCTGACCTTGGCAAGGCAAGCCGCAATCTCGTGTGAACAATGGTCACCCGAGATGTTAAATGGGGGAAACACCTAGCCAGGATGTCATTCTGATCGCAGCGAAAGACCTCTCATCGAAGCCAATGTTACGCAAAGAATATATTGTGTGATCCGCGAGTGAGGTCACTCACTTCGTTCGGGATGACCGGATATTGAAGCGTTGAGCCATGGAACCCGTTACGAGGATTTGGGGCCAGGCACGAGCAGAACAGGACGAGTGCTATGTTTTAACACGCCTTTGGTAGCGCTTCCTACCAGTAAGTTATACATGGCGCCATGTCCGTGCGTGCCCATCACGATCAGATCGGCATTGAGGTCATCGGCCTGATTCAAAATTTCTTCCGCCACTATGCCAGTCGGCTCATGTAAACTGACCTTGATACCATCCTCAGCTATTTCGTCTTGCCATTTGGTGAGTTTCAATTTCTGGCTTTCATCTTCTGGGACTGGGATTGATCCCTGCATCGGTTCAAAACCCGGGACTGGCACACCCGACATAGGAGCCAGCTCGGGCATTCCCGCCAGGCCGTAGCCGAGTGCGCCTGGCGTCGCTGCCGCAGTGAGCTCCTTTACGTGAATAAGATGGATCTCTGCACCAAGAGCCTTAGCCAGTTGCCTGGCGAGGCCGAGCACGGGCGGTGTGACATCCGAAAAATCAATCGGAACGAGAATGCATTTCATATTTGCGCCATCGAGCTTAGCTGGCACATCGCGCTATCTCAAGGTTGTGGCGCAGCCCGTAGCCACGCGCCTGTCGCGTGTGAGAAAGAACGGTCCACAGGGGTCGGCGCTAGAAAGAGGTGCACGATTCTCTGGAACGCCGTAATTTCCCTTGTGCAGGACCTCTTCCAAGACGAGGCAGATGTTGAAGTTGAGCGCGCCGATAGCGCACCGCTTGCCACGCGCATGCGCCCGCGTTCGCTGAATGAACTTGTCGGCCAGGATCACATCCTTGCGCCGGGCAAATTGTTGCGTCGCGCCATTGAAGCCGATCGATTGCCCTCGGTGATTTTCTCCGGTCCGCCCGGTAGCGGTAAGACCACGCTGGCTCGAATTATTGCCGAGATGACTCACGCAAAATTCATCCGGATCAGCGGCGTAGAAAGCAATGTCGCCGAAATGCGCCGGGTGATCGCTGCAGCCGCGAATCGTCTCCGCACATCAGGGCGAAAGACGATTCTGTTCGTTGATGAGATCCATCATTTCAATAAGGCACAACAAGACATTCTTTTACCGGACGTCGAGGGGGGAACTCTTCGTCTGATCGGGGCGACTACCTACAATCCGTTCTTTTACGTAAACAGCGCACTCGTGTCGCGATCGCAGGTTTTTCGACTCGAGCCGCTCACAGTTGAACAACTCGAGGTATTAATTGATCGCGCGTTAGCCGATAAAGAGCGCGGACTTGGAAATTACAACGTGAAGATGGACGAGAACGCGCGCGCGCATCTCGCAAAGTTGAGCGACGGCGACGCGCGCAAATGTCTAAACGCGCTCGAAATCGGAGTCCTCACTACGCCGCCTGTAGCCGACCGCGCTGAGGTCGGTCGCTCAAAGCTTGAAAAACATTCTGGGCATGCCGGGGTCACCGCCCCCGGCTACAGAGAACCGGTCATTCATTTCACGCTTCAGGTGGCCGAAGAAAGCATTCAGCACAAAGCGGTCGTGTACGATCGGGCAGGCGATGCGCACTACGATACGATCAGCGCATTCATTAAAAGCATGCGAGGATCCGACGAAAAAGGCGCGATGTATTGGCTGGCGAAAATGCTGCATGCCGGCGAAGATTTTCGTTTCATCGCACGGCGGATCATCATCTTCGCGAGCGAAGACATCGGCCTCGCCGACCCCGATGCATTACGGCTCGCGATCGCGACTCAACAAGCGGTAGAATTTGTCGGCATGCCCGAAGCGCGAATTCCTCTGGCGCACGCCACCGCTTACATGTGTCGCGCGGCCAAAAGTCGCGAAGCGTACGAAGAGCTAAACGCCGCGACCGAGAAGATCGAAATGGAACAAACGAAGCGCGTTCCCGAACACCTCAAGAACGTACATTTGCCGGTTAATCCAGAAGGGTAGAGCGCGATCGGCCGGTGCGCCGACTCGGCTACAGAAGAAAAATGAGACAACGAGGGATTCGTAACGCCATTACGACCTTCGTTTTCTTTGCTGTCTGTTGTAAAAATCTTTCGGCATGCCTCAATCCGGAGAACAGATTGGAGCCGGCGGGCCGTTGTCGCGTTTTCTGCGACTGATCCGTTTTTCGCACACAATTTTCGCGCTGCCGTTTGCTCTCGGTGCACTGATTGTGGCCGCCGACGGCTGGCCGTCATTGAGAGTTTTGGTTCTCGTTGTCGTCTGCATGGTGTTCGCGCGTACTGCAGCGATGCTTTTCAATCGACTCGTTGACTGGTCGCTCGATCAGCGCAATCCCCGGACGGCTTCGCGGCATCTGCTTATCTCCAAGTCAGCAGCGTTCGCATCGCTTGCAGTCAGTTCTGCCGGCTTTCTCCTGGCAGCAGCTGCGATCAATCGATTGACTCTGATGCTTTCGCCCGTTGCATTGGCGCTAATTTTTTTCTACTCGATCACAAAACGATTCACGAGCGCAACGCATTTTTTTCTGGGTCTTGCGCTCGCTATCGCACCGATCGGCGCCTGGATCGCGCAAACTGGACGGATCGATCTTGCTCCGATCATACTCGCCGCCGGTGTAATTTGCTGGGTCGCGGGGTTTGATCTCATTTATGCGACGCAGGATTACGATTTCGATCGGCGCGAAGGTATTCGCTCGCTGGTTGTGAAATTCGGAGTGGCGCGAAGTCTTCGCCTCGCTCAGCTCTTGCATCTACTAACATTCGTTGCGTTGATAGCTTTCGGCGTGGTGGCTCAGCTTGGCACATTGTATTACTGGTCAATGCCGCTGATTGCCGCTGCGCTTTTTTACGAACATCAAACCGAGAAGCTCGATCTCACCGGCATCAATCGCGCCTTTTTTCAAAGCAACGCATTCGTCAGCGCGGTTTTTCTTCTCGCAGTTTGCGTGGATCGGTTGACTTGATGGCGATTCGCGAGGCGAGACGCCCGCTTATCGCACAGGCAAGAGGGCTGTGCTGCACTCACATCGCGTTTAACATTTCTACGCGTCGTTCGTGTCGGCCGCCATCGAAACCTGTTTCCAGCCAAATCCGGACAATTTTTAGCGCCAGGTCTTCCGGAATCAGACGCTGGCCCATGGAAAGTACGTTGGCGTCGTTGTGTTGCCGTGAAAGACGCGCTGATTCTTCGCTCCAGCAAAGGGCGCAACGCACGCCATGGACTTTATTGGCCACCATCGCTTCGCCGTTTCCCGAACCGCCAAACACGATGCCGCGCTCACATTCACCCCTCGCGACCGCTTCCGCCGCCGGGCGAATGAAAAGCGGATAATCCACCGGATCTTCGCTGAATGTGCCGCAGTCCTTTATTTCGTGACCGAGCGAGTTGAGCAATTCCTTTACTTTTTCCTTGTAACGAAAACCGGCGTGATCGGAGCCTAGAGAAATTTTCATGAGACACGAATTACACGAAATGTCACAAATTTCATAGCTGTGTCATCCTGAGCGAAGCGAAGGACCCCGTGGAATGACTCTTGGATTGCGCCACGGGATTTGATTCACTCACTTCCCGTTCGCTTAGTCTGAGGCCTTTCCGTCTATCTCGCGGCTTCCTAACCGCTCCATTCTCAACGGAGCCTGTCCTGAGCGAAGTCGAAGGGCTCGGAATAACGATGTCTTACCTGCCGTGCAGTTTTGCGAGTTCACTCCAGATTTCGCGTTCGCGTTCGCTCAATTTCTTCGGCACGTTGATTTGAACTTCGACGTAGAGATCTCCACGCTTTCCTGAAACGCCTGGTAAACCCCGTTCTCGCAGGCGAAATCGCTGACCGCCCTGCGTTCCCGCCGGGATTTTCAGACGCACCTTTCCTTCGAGAGTGGGCACTAACAATTCGCTGCCAAGCACTGCTCGCCACGGTTCGATCTTGACCTCATGAATTAAATCGCTGCCCTCGACCGAAAAATCCGGATGTCGTGCAAGGCGAACGCGCAGGAACAGATCACCGCTTTTTCCTCCGCGCACACCAGCTTCACCCTGGCCAGCCAAACGGATTCGCTGGCCCTCGCGAACGCCACGCGGGATTTTGACCTGATAGTTTTCAACTTTGTTAGAGCCTGCCCGACGCAGTGAGACCGGTCGTGTCGATCCGTTGAGCGCTTCTTCCAGTGTAACCATGATGTCGGCCTCGACATCGGCCCCTCGTTCCGCTGTTGCCTGGCGCCCGCCAAATCCGCCAAACGCCGAACGGCCGCGGCCGCCACCGAAGAACGCTTCGAAGAAATCGCTGAATCCCGTTCCACCGAATTCGAACTGAACGCCTCCTCCGCCATCACCGCCCCATTGATAGTATCCGCCTTCTGTCGGCTGGGGGCCCCATTGAGGCGGCGGCTGGAATCCGCCCGGTGTGTTCCAATCCGCGCCGAGTTGATCGTATTTCTTTCGTTTCTCCGGATCGCCTAACACTTCGTACGCTTCGTTGATCTCCTTAAATTTTTCTTCCGCAGCCTTCTTGTCCTTGGCGACATCCGGATGGTATTTGCGCGCTAGCTTGCGAAAAGCGCTGCGAATTTCCTCGTCGGTTGCCGTTTTAGGTACCGCGAGCGTCTCGTAATAATCTCGGAATTGTACAGGCATTCGCTCTCAAGCTTGTGCCTCTGCTCGATTCGCGCAACTTTTGGGTAATGCGTGAGTTGGGAAAATTCGTCGCCATCATTGGTGTGATCGTCACGCTGGTAGGGCTGCTGATTTGGGGTGGGTTTGCGCCGAAGTGGCTTGGACGTTTGCCCGGCGACATCCGGATCGAACGCGAACATTCCGCGTTTTATTTTCCCATCGTTACCTGCATCATACTAAGCATCCTCTTCAGCGTGCTCCTATCGATCTTCCGTCGCTGATGAATCTTCAATCACATGTAGCCACGGGCCTGTGGCCCGTATGAACCTTGCGCGTTATCGGGGCCGTGTGCGAACGGACCACAGGGCCGTGGCTACAGAAAACATCCAAAGCCAACTTGATCGACATGTCGCAGCGCTATTGCGCTGTCGTCGCTGTCCGCGCATGAAATCAACGCCGGTCTCCGGTGGCGCGATTGTGAGTGATGTAATGATCATTGGTCAGGCGCCTGGCCCGCGAGAGCCGGTTTTGCTAAGACCGTTTGCGCATACGGCTGGCAAGACACTCTTTCGCTGGTTCGAAGACTTCTGCGGGATGAACGAAGCCGATGTTCGATCAAAAATTTATTTCGCGGCTGTCTGCCGCTGTTTTCCGGGAAAGAATTCTGGCGGCACCGATCGTGTTCCAGCTCCCGACGAAATTCGCCACTGCTCTTCGTGGATGGACGATGAAATCGAAATCTTGCGGCCACGCCTCGTTATTCCCGTTGGCCGATTGGCCATTGTGCAGTTGATTGATTGCGCGAAATTAGAGAAAGTAATCGGCCGCAGATTTTGGGTTGAACGAGGACGGCACGGTTTCGACGTGATTCCGCTTCCGCATCCGTCTGGCGCATCGCCCTGGCATAAGATTCCCCCTGGAAAAGAATTGCTCGGACGCGCGCTGAAATTGATTGCGCGCCATCCGGCTGTGGCGGCGCTCGGCGAGCGCCGAGGGCATCGACGAGCTGTTATAAAGGGCAGTGACAGCCAGACGATTGCAGAGCTTGCTCAGGGCTGATTTAGTGCGTGACCTTGAAAACAATGGCACAGCGAAAGCCAAATTTGGTTCTATTCCTGCCTGATCAACAGAGAGCGGACACGATCGCATGTTACGGAGGTGTAAAGGTGCACGCACCAAATCTGAACAAGCTTGCCTCTGAATCGGTGGTTTTTGAACGGACGTACGTCACTCATCCGGTTTGCACGCCGTCGCGGTCATCACTGATGACAGGAACCTGGCCGCACACCAATGGCTGCATCCGAAACAGCGTGCCACTTGATCGACGATTCTTTGTTTTCCCTGAACTGATGGAAGACAAGGATTATCGCACGGCTTACATCGGAAAGTGGCATCTTGGCGAGGAAGGGCCGATCGGAAGAGGATTCGAGAAATGGGTTTCGACCGATGACCACGGGGATTACACAAATTTTCTGGGCTCAAAAGGTGTCACGCCCGATAAATCAAATGGACGATTCTCTGAGTTAGCGATCAGCAATCTGCCAATCGAACTGTCGCGGCCAAGGTTTCTGGAGAAACTTGCTTGTGAATTCATCGAAAAACATCAGCGCGATGCTTTCATCCTCGTTGTTGGTTTTGTAGAACCGCATTCACCATATAACGGACCGCTCAACGATGAGCACCCGCTTGACCAGATCCAGCTCGATGTGACGGCTACTGTTCCTGAGAACGAGAACGTTCCACTGCGCTATCGTTTGATGCGGGAGTGGCAGGAAGCGGAAGCGATTCTGGATAGACAGCGGCTCCCCATGCAATTGTTTTTCGGAGTTACCCCTGAAGAATATCGAAGCGTCAAGCGGCGTTATCTTGGCCTGGTTACACTGGTAGATCAAAGCATTGGCGCCATCCTCGCCAGCCTTGAACGATGTGGCTTAACAGACAACACGATTGTCGTGCACACGAGCGACCACGGCGACAGCCTCGGCGCGCATCATTTGTTCGGGAAAGAAACAATGTTCGAGCAAGCTACGCGCGTTCCATTCTTGGTTCGGCTTCCGGGTCAAACGAGTATCAAAACCATTCCGCAACCGGTCAGTCATATCGATTTTGTTCCGACGTTGCTTGATCTCCTAGGCCAGCCGACGCATCCGCAGTGCGCCGGCAAAAGTCTGCTGCCGCGAATTAATGGAGAAGCCATGAAAGCAGACGACGTCTTTCTGGAGTGGGCGCCGAACCGGACGAAAGTAAAAAAAGGCACCAAACTCGCTCGGCGGCGTCTGATAAAACGCGCGGTCGAAGAGTCCACGCGAACAACTGTGAGTCCGGATGGCTGGAAGCTTTGTCTGCGCGACAAGGATTTGAATGAATTGTATAACCTGAAAGACGATCCGTTCGAGACGCACAACCTTTATCCCGACCCGCAATACGGGTCCGTAATTTCTCGTCTTAGCGACGAGATTCACCGCTGGCAGAAACTCACGAACGACAAGCTCAGATTGTGAATCGGGTAGCGCACGCGTTCGCGTGCTGGCGACTCTGCGTCCGCGCCATTGCGAACTTTTAGTGTGTCTTGCAATGGTCGAGCAGCGAACAGAATTTCGAGAGCTTGTTTGGAGCGACGCCAAACTACCAAGGAGAGTTCGGTTTCCAATCTTTTCTTTCGAGACGGCGGACAGAGACCAATGCTCCTTGTTTAGCCTGTGCGCAGCCTCAATGGCGGTTCGCGGCCACTCGCGGCGCGCCCTTCCTCTTAACCTGTGCGCTCACTCTTTGAAGGCCGGATGCGAGCGCTTGGAGTTGTTCTTCCTGTCGCGCGAAGCTCTTTCCCTGTTGTGTGACGGCAACTTCAACGCGGCGATCGTTGCTTCTTTCTGCTGGATTTTACCTTGTTGCTGTTCCACTCTGCGATGCTATTTGAGGAACGCATTGAGTATTGATGTTGCCGTTCTCGTCGAGAACCACGAGATCGGGACTTATTGCTTCTATGTCCTCGGCTACAAGTCCGAACTGCGTTGCAGCTGCGGGATCAATCTCCAAAGAGAATTAACCACGAACTCCGAATGCGTTCGGGGCAAAGGACACACTAAGAGGCCGAAATCCGCGGGAGCAATTTCGAAGTGCGATTCATAGAAAAAGAATAAACAAACCAGCGATCATCAGTGCCAGCATCCAGAACAAATCCATGTTGAACCAGGCATGTCGCAAAAGACTGACCCCCAGTTTTTCATAAACCAACATCGCCACGGCGCCTGTTGCCATAAGGTAACCAAATGTATGGACGGCGATTGAACCGGTCAGCAGAGATGGTGAACTGACATTGCTAAATCCAAAACTGCACATCGAATGCATGTGTGAGTCCATTGAATTCGCAGCTGTTCCAAGCCGCGCGCCGCCCGATTTGAGAAACAGCGGGA
>JBKPLD010000003.1:0-9295 GCA_046731415.1 Verrucomicrobiota bacterium | reverse complement strand
GGACGAAAAACTGTGCTCGTCCCATACACCATGATCAGGTCTTCCGTGCCTTCGACGCGAATTGCGTGGGCCACACCCGGTGGAATTACGATGCCGACATTGTTATCACTGCGATAATTATCGCCGTCCACAAAGAAACGCATCACCCGACGCGGTAATCCTGCGCGAATGTCGGATAGAATAATCTCGAGGCGACCCTGAATAAAAAACATGACGTCCCATTGCTCGTTATCATAGCTCCGCGCTGAATAATTATCCGGCTCATCGATATACAAACGGCGCAACCAATCTACTGGATCGCTATTTCCCGGAATGCTGGGTGGATGCACGTGAAAGCCCTTGGCAGTTCCGGAAAACATCCGCGCCGCTGACCATTGCCTCGGCCAGAGGCCGATCCGCGCGAGAATGCCTTCGTCGCGGCGCACAAATTCGCCGAAAAGTCCACGATGCCGCTGCGGGTAGACTTTTCGCGCGAAAACTTCCACGCCCGGGATCCAAGCATCCTTAATCTCGCGCTGGCTCCGATCCGCAGCGACGAGTTCGCTCGCATCCACGCCTCGTTCTGAAAGCTCCTGTGTGAAGGACGCGGCGCGGTAGTCTCGGATGTTTAGAGTCCCTCGTACGCCACGGTCGATACTGTGCCAAAGATTTTCGTCGTGCTTGCTCATTTCATTTCAGCTCATGGTTTTATTTGCCTAGCGAGAAATCGGCCCGTTCGCGAGAAAGATTTGGATTGTAGTAGGGATCATGCCGCAAAATGTCCGCCCAACGCTTGCGCAGAATCGCTTCGCCGTTCATGTCGCTCTGATCGGCGAGCGCGTGATCCCAGTAAAGTTTTGCGAACGGGGTGTACACGATCAGGTAACCCGCGCCACGTATCTTAAGGCAAAGATCCGCATCGGCGAGCGCGCCTTCCAGTCTTTCGTCAAATCCGCCGGCTCGTTGAAAAGCTTCAAGACGCGTGAGCATACACGCGCTCGAGACGGCACTGCAGTTTCGTGTCACCTGCAACTGGCGATTCATTCCAGGGTGTTCCGCCGGAAATCCGTGGAAAGCCGGTTGCGCAATCTCGTTGACACCCAGGACCATCCCCGCCTGTTCAACTGTCTCGTTGCGGTTTAGCAATCGAGCGCCCACAGCCCCGACTTCCGGTCGCTGCACATGTTCGGCCATGATTGTCAACCAGTCCGAGTCGATCGGTTCGATGCTGTCGTCCAGAAAAAGAATCCACGGATCGTTTGTTTGCTTCACCGCAAAATTTCTTACTGCGGAATCATTGGCCTCGCCCGGGAAACGCACCGCACGATGTGGGAAATGCGACGGAACAGTTGACCCACCAGAGGGCGTATCACTTTGAACGATCACGATCTCGTAATTCGGATAATTTGTTCTGCTCGTCAGGCGTTCGATACGTCGCGCAAGCGGCTCCAAGCCATGGCGTGTTGAGATGATGATCGAAATTTTCTTCGGTTCCAAAATTCCGCGCCTGACACAGAAGGCGTGGGTGCGCCAGTCCACGGCAACATGAGCCAATTCACGGCGACGTTTGAGGTAATCGTCAATCGCTAATCGCGATGTCTCGAGTTGCTCCGGTTTTTGACGAACGCTGATCGCACTGGAGCGCTCGGATCGTCGCCAGTGATACAGGATCCTCGGGATATGGTGAATTCGCTTGGTCTGTTCGATCACGCGAAAGAAGAGGTCGTAATCCTGCGCGCTATCGAATTGTGAACGAAAGCCTCCAGCCTTTTGCACCATATCGCGCCGCACCGCGGTTAAATGGCCAACGTAATTGTAAGAAAGGAAAAAATCGGGAGACCAATCCGGCTTAAACAAAGGAGCCTCGAAGCCGTCTTCGCCGAGCTTGTCTTCATCGGAATAAATCAAATCGGCATCCGGATGGGTCTGCAAAAGTTTCACAATCTGGAAAAGTGCATCCGGTTCAAGGACGTCATCATGATCGAGAAAAGTGATCCACTCCCCGCGCGCAAGCGCGAGTCCCTGATTCGATGCTGCCGAAATTCCTTCATGTTTTCCGAGGCTTTGTACGATGATTCGCCGATCGCGAGCAGCCAGTCGAGGCAGTGCCCGAAGCAAGTCGCCGTCGCTCGATCCATCGTCGATTAACAAGAGCTCCCAGTTTTCGTATGCTTGCGCTAGCACCGACTCAATTGCTTCCTCAAGCCGCTGCACAGGCGTGTCGAAGACCGGCGTGATGACGCTAACCAATGGCTTTGAAGCAAACGCACGCGATTCACTTCGCATTCGCTCAAGATCGCGCGGAGTTGCGCGATGCCGCTCGAACCATTGCTGGTATTCGCTCGGAGCAACGGAACGTCGACGTAATCGTCCCGGTCGATGCAATTTTTTCCAAACCGTTTTCGCCAGTTTTTCCGGCAGGCGATAGGGCGCGAGCAATATCTGGCCCACGCGGCGCTCCGGCGATGTCCGCAAAGTTTGTTTCTGTTCCTTTAGCAGTTTCAATTCGCGCCGGTATTCTTTGAGTTTGAGCAGTTTTTCTTCGAGGGCCGCGATGTGACGGTGCGCACCTTCCAGTTCAGAGCTACGAATTTGAAGCGATCGCTTTATGTCGCTCAACGCTCTATTGAGTCTGGCAAAAGCCTCTTCCACCGCCGGCGTTAATGCGCGGGCTGCTTCTATTGGTTGACGTCGAAGACATACGGCTTCCGGATCCAACTCGATGAGATCGCACTCATAATCAGGCAGTAATCCGACGCGCTCAAAACATTGAACCAGCTGTGGGCGCCGCCTCGCAGCGTCAGCGCCGGGCGCACGCGTGAGCACTATCTTCTCTGCACAGTGCGCCAAAGTTTCCACCACGCGAGCGTCCTCGTTATCTTCCGAAGGATAAAACCAAACTGCAATATCAAAATGAGGCGCAGGGTCACCCCGTCGTAATTTCGTCCCCAGGTCAGCAGGAGATCGCACGATGAAGGCTTCTCTTTTCGCTTCAGCAAATTGACGCTCTATGCCCTGAGAGCTCACGCCGACAATAAGGAATCGGCCATGGGTGAACTTTCGCGAGACAGCGCGAACGAAATCGGCATCGGAGGAATGGAAATACGATGGCGACATCGGGCACATTATATTGGTTGAAGCCACCCACAGGCAAATTTACCCTGCCGCGCCGCCCTCCCATACCGCTTGTCCTGCAATGCTCGATTTCGTTGTCTATCTTTTCTACCGTGCTGGGTTAGCACTCGCCGCCCTGGTGCCATTGCCCCTTCTCTTTGCGCTCGGTGAGTTCCTCGGTTTTTGTGTATGGGGCTTGTCCGGGAAGTATCGATTCCTGGCCCAACGCAACGTCGCGATTGCGTTTGCCAATGAAAAAACCCCGCGAGAAATGCGTCGGCTCGTCCGGCGCCATTTCCAACGACTCGGCGCCAATCTACTCTGCAGCGTTAAACTTACGTCAATGCCGCCGGAGAAAATCCTGCAGAGGATCGAGGTTGAAAATATCGAGGCGATGGCCCGGGAATTTCGCGCCGGCGTTCCTGTAGTGCTCGTTTTGAGTCATCTCGGCACTTGGGAATTGTTCGCGCAATTGATGCCCAAGTTCGTCGGCTTCGTGCGCAACGCGAGTGTCTATCAGAAGCTTGGCAATCGCTTCATTGATGCGCATGTGCGCCGGACGCGCGGCCAAACCGGATTGGAATTGTTCAATCGCCAACAGGGGTTTCAACCCGTCATCGATCTGCTTCGCTCTGGTGGCGGCGTTGGCGTTTTGTCCGATCAACATTCGGGTGATCACGGACTGTGGACACCTTTCTTTGGAAAGCTGGCGTCTACTTCGCCCCTGCCGGCCTTGCTTGCTAAGAGGACCCGGGCGGCACTTATCGCTGCGGGCGTTTACACAATCGGTACGGCGCGCTGGCGAATGGTTTTTACCGAGCGCTTCGATCCGCCCAAGGCGGGCGCCTCGATCGCGACGCTCACTTCAGAAATAAATCAGATCATCGAACAACAAATTCGCGTCGCGCCGGAAGATTGGTTCTGGGTACATAACCGTTGGAAAACGCCAGACCCTAACTTTCTTCTCGCCCGGTATAAACGCGGCGTCTATCTGCCACCGCGAGTTTCATCTCAAGATCTGAAGCCATTTCGAATTCTGGTTCGTTCCAATAATTGGCTCGGTGACGCCGTAATGAGCGTGCCTGCGATCCACGCGATAAAGGCCGGCCGGCCCGACGCGCGCGTTACAATCGCGGCCCCGGAAAAGATTGCGCCGATGTGGAAGCTGGTTCCTGAAGTGGACGCAATCATTCCTCTGCCAGGAAGTCGGCTCCTTTCAGCTGTGCAATTACTTCGCGGCGCACCGTTCTTTGATGTTGGGATCCTTTTCCCAAATTCGCTACGCGCCGCTTTGGAGTTGTGGCTGGCGGGAATTCCGCGCAGAGTTGGTTATCGCGGCCATTGGCGACGCTGGTTGCTTAATCAAATCGTGCCGGTCCCGCGAAAGCCAGGCCCGCCGGAACATCATTCGCTCCGTTTTCTCCGCATGGCGCGAGAATGCGGCGCGGAAACGCGCAATCTCCAACACCTCAGTGCTCATCAACTGTCAACCACCACCAATCAACCATTGAAAATCGGGCTTTGTCCGGGTGCAGAATACGGTCCCGCAAAACGCTGGTTACCCGAGCGGTTCGCCGAAGCCGCCAAAAAAATTAGCGCGCGCTCGTCTGTTCAATGGATCTTGTTTGGAACGGTGCGTGACATCGCCATAGGCAAGCAGATTAAGGCCGCCCTCGATGATCATTGTGTGAATCGGATTGGCCAGACCACGCTCGACCAACTGATCGACGAGCTGCGCGAATGCCGATTGCTGCTTACGAACGATACCGGCACAATGCATCTTGCCGCATTGTTGAATGTACCGGTGGTGGCGATCTTCGGTTCAACAGAGCCTCGCCTCACTGCTCCGCACGGCGACAGTCACCTGATCCTGCGGCATCATGTCGAATGCAGTCCCTGCTTCTTACGCGAATGCCCGATTGATTTCCGCTGTATGAAGGCCGTAAGCGTGCAGGAAGTTGTCGATGCCGTGCTGGGCATTCTGCGCAAGGACTCAGACGAATTTGAAATTTGAAATCTCAAGTCTCAAATCTCACACTCGCGAGGATGAGTACGAAATCGCCGAATTATCGTTTTACATGTCACGGAGCAAAAGCTCTCCCACCTAAAGCGTCAATTTGAAATCCAATCATGGCCGTTTCACCGCGTATTCGCACACAAGTGCAGGTGATGTTTTTCGACACTGATTGCGGAGGTGTCGTTTCGAACATCGCTTATCTGCGTTTCATCGAGATCGCGCGTACGCTTCTTGCCGAAGAACTCGGCCTCGCGCTCACCGAAATGGCCCAGAATCATAGGTACCCGGTAGTGGTGCGAACGGAGATCGATTACCGCCGGCCGGCCAAACTCGGAGATCAGCTCGTGATCGAAGGCTGGCTGGATAGGGTGGAACGCGTGCGGTTCTGGTGTGGATTCCAGATCACGCGGCCGGCAGACAAAGTGCTGATCGCTCAATGCCAGCAGATGCTTGCCCTGATCGAAATGCCAGAGGGGAAATTGCTCCGTTTGCCCGAGCACTGGGAAAAATATCGAACTAACGATTCTGCCGAGGTCGAGCGGGAACGCGGAACTCCAGTTTCTGACAGGGAATCTATTCGATGACCGCTGGCGCGCGCAGCCTAAGTCTCGAAGAAACGCTGCTAGAGCCGCCGGCGCTCCCGCCGCCGCCGATGCGCCATGCGTTATTTGTGATTCTGATCGCGTTGGCGGCACTGCTCCACGTCGCGACGATTGGCTCGGGTGATTTATACAGCCAGACCGAAGGACAATACGCAGGCGCAGCACGTGAGATGGTCGAGACGCATCACTGGCTTCTGCCTACGAACGATGGCGCGCCGCGCCTGCAAAAACCACCATTGCTCTACTGGCTGATCATCATTTCGTTTAAGCTCTTTGGCATCAACGCAGCGGCCGCCAGACTCCCGGTCGCGCTAGCCGTTGTCGCGTCGGCTGCTCTTATCTTTCTAATCGGAGAAAAGCTTTCGGACTACTGGCGTGGATTCATTGCCGGTCTGATTTATCTGAGTCTGTGCGGCACATTTCTGCTCGCCCGCATCGTCATGCCCGAACCGCTGGTCAGCGCACTCATCGCGGGCGCGATTTGTTGCGCAATCGGCGGTTATCAACGTCGACGTGACCGCCGCATCTGGTTCGCCGGCTTTTGGATTTGCTCGGCTTTCGCCTGCCTGACCAAAGGTTTGCTTGGCATTGCTTATCCCGCCGTGATTTTTCTCGTTCTCTCAATCTTTTATCGCGAAGCGCGCATACGATTTCGCGGGCTGTTACGATGGGAATATCTGGCGTTTTTTGTTCTGATCGTCGCGCCATGGCACATTTGGGTGCAATGGCATTTCCCCGGTTATTTTCGCTATCAGATCAGCTCGGAATGGCTCGGTCATCTGCGGGGACTAACCGATGAGACGCACGATTTCCTCGGCATGCCTGCTTACCAGTTTCTGGTCCTGCATTTCGCCTGGTGGTTTCCATGGTCGATTGCGCTGTTGCCGGGTGTTATTTTTGCCTGGCGTCGTGTTATTCGACCGCGCGAGATCGACTTCCAAGAGGCACTGCCGCTTTGCTGGATGGGTGTCGTTTTTGTTCCGCTGCTGTTTCTGGGACAGCGCCAGGATTATTATTCGATGACCATGTGGAGCGCCTTTGCGCTCTGGGCAGCCGTCGCATGGGATCGAATACCGCCGAAATTGCGCGCTGCGGGCGTCATCGCCGTCGGGCTCGTCGGCTTAATGACGGCGGCAGCAGTATTTTTTGTTGCAGACGCGGCGCATGCCCTGAACGGAAATTGGGGTACAATGGACGCGCGCTGGACCGCCTGGCGCGCGTTACATGTCATGCCTGTTGCAACTTGGCTGGCATTTCGACCATTGGTTGCGATCTTTGGCGTGTCGCTCATTTGTCTGTCGTTCGCAGCCCTGTACTTCATTTTCCAGCGGCGCCAGAGACTTGCGGCCATTGCGCTGGCTGCCGCGATGATCCCAAGCGGTCTCAGCATGATGGCAGCCGTCGCGCAAATCGCCCCGTACTTTTCGCTCGCCGATGTAGCGCGATTCATAAACCCACGGCTCGACGCAGGTGGCGATGCGCTTTTTGAAGGACCCCTAGACGACGGTAGCAGCCTCATTTTTTACCTGAACCGGAAGTTTTTTCTAGTTAATCAGAACCCGCGGAAAGAGACCCCGATTGGGAAAGCCCCCTTTGATATCTTTTTGAACGAAGCAGCAGTCCTGGAAAAGTGGGGACAACCTGATGAGGTTTATCTAATTATAGAGGAAAGCCGGGCTGATTATTGGAAACGAATCTTAACAAGCCACTTTCACATATATCATCAAATCACGAAGTGCGGGACCTACGTAGTACTGAGTAACGAGCTCTAAACTCGCGGTGTGTGGATGATCTGTCAGAAGGCTACAAGGTCAAAAATCGAGAAGGACCCCTTCTTGAAAAACTCATGCACTGGCTTACTGTTGCGCCTCGTTTCCATTCTAACATTGTAACCATCTTAACTTTTTACCTACCCATGTCGCAACATCGCAGCTTGAAGGGAGCCAGTACAATCGCCGCCAGACGCAATGTGCTAAAACGCTTTGAACGAGTCGAGATTTTGAAAAAGCGCGGTCAATGGAAGGAAAACCAGAAGGTCATTGGCCTGCCCAAAACCAAGCCGGATGTTTGATCGGAAGCGCGAGAGGCGGCTAGTGAGAAGTGCTTGGTGGTATCATTCACCTGTTGCGTCTCACCTCTCACTAATCGCATCTCACTCGCTTACGTGCGTCTCAACCGTTTTCTTGCTTCCGCCGGTTTAGGCTCACGCCGGCATTGCGACGAGCTGATCGCCGCGGGCCGCGTTACAATCAATGGCAAAGTTTGCACAAACTTTAGTGTGCAGCCCGGCGCGCGCGACCATGTGAAAGTTAATGGCAAACTCGTCCATACTGCTCCTGCGCTTACCATCATGCTGCATAAACCCGCTGGATTCGTTTCGACTCGCAAGGATTCGCACGCGCGTGACACCGTTTTTGATCTTCTACCCGAAAAGTTTTCTCGACTCTTCACCATAGGGCGATTGGATGCGCAAACTGAAGGTTTACTGCTTCTGACAAGTGACGGTGAATTAGCGCAGCGGCTCACCCACCCCCGCTTCAAGGTCGACAAAGAATATCAGGTCACACTGGATCGACCGTGGGACCCGGCACTCGCATCGAAGCTGGAGCGCGGGATCCTTCTTGATGGTCAACGCGCGAAGATTGCGCGGCTCCGCTCTCTTTCGCCTACACGTCTTCGCGTTATTTTGCGACAAGGAATAAATCGGCAGATTCGACGCATGTTCGAGGCGGTTGGATACCGCGTCACGCATCTGCTACGCGTTCGAGTCGGTAGTCTTCGGCTCGGTTATTTACCCCGGGGCCATTGGCGGGCGCTCACGAGGCGTGAGTTGGACGGTATGCACTTCCGAAGCAGCAGCGACGTTCTAGCCGTACGCGCTGACCGCGGCAGGCAAAAACTGGTCTAGCCCGCAAAGCGAGGTCAACGCCCTCCGCTACAAGTTGAATGAAACTCGATGATTGTAACGCGCTGATCACGGGCGCGTCCGCCGGCATCGGTCGCGAATTCGCGCGGCAACTCGCAGCGCGAGTAAAATCGCTCATCCTGATTGCGCGCCGCGAGCAGAGCTTGAAGGCGCTGCGCGACGACATCAATCAACACTATCCGAATGTCGCGATTTCCGTTCGCACAACTGATCTCGCAGATCTCGTGCAAGTGAAGGAACTGCTGGCATGGCTCGATCGTGAAAGGATCGATGTCGATCTTTTGATAAATAATGCGGGAGTCGGCGATAGCGGCGAGTTCGCGACCAGCGATCCGAGCCGCAACGAGCAAATGATCCTTGTTAACATTCTCGCTCTCACCACGCTCACTCGTCACTTGCTTCCGCGAATGATCGCAAGGGGACGCGGCGGTATTTTGAACGTCAGTTCATCAGCTGGATTTCTCCCTATTCCCGACTTTGCTGTTTACGCGGCGACCAAGGCTTATGTCACAAGTTTCTCCGAAGCGCTTCGGATGGAACTCAGAGGAACAGGCGTAAGCGTCTCCGCTCTTTGCCCGGGTCCTGTGCATACAGAATTCCAAGAAGTTGCCACGCGCCCCGGCGTCAGGCCGGATACCGGTCCTGGATTCGTTTTCG
>JBKPLD010000002.1:0-11780 GCA_046731415.1 Verrucomicrobiota bacterium | reverse complement strand
CCGGCTCCCGCATCCCGCAACCTTGCAATCGGCTAGCTGCAATTCCGACCACTCATGGCGCGTTGGATATTTTAGGCCACCGTAACGGGCAATAACCTAAATTCCGACGATTTCGCCGGTACTCGGCGTGCTGCCGGCAAGGCAGCGCGGACGGATCTATATTTTTCGCGCCAAGCCATCATTCCGCGTAGTCGCGCGCCCACCTTTTCGATTGGATGCTTTTCGGCGTCGCGCAACAATCGCGCATAACGCGTGCGGGGAGGCTTCATTTCTCGAATAAACTCACGCGCGAATTGGCCTGAGCGGATTTTTTGCAGCACTGAGCTCATCCGTTTTTGCACCGTTTGATCGATGATTGTCGGCCCAACCGTCAGCTCGCCCCACTTGGCGGTATCGGAAATCAATTTGCGCATGCCTGAAATTCCCCCTTCGTGAATGAGATCGACGATGAACTTCAGTTCGTGCAGGCATTCGAAGTAGGTAAGCTCAGAAGGATAGCCGGCGCGAACCAGCGTATCGAACCCGGCGCGAATGAGCGCGCTTGTTCCGCCACAAAGGACTGCTTGCTCACCAAACGGGTCAGTCTCCGTCTCTTCACGAAAAGTTGTCTCGATCACGCCGGCGCGCGTTCAACCGATTCCCTTTGCCCAGGCCAGCGGGGTTTGCTTCGCGTGCCCGATGGGATCTTGACGAATTGCTATCAGGCCGGGCGCGCCACGCCCTCGTAGAAACTCGCGCCGCACCATCGGTCCCAGGCCTTTCGGCGCCACCATGATAACGTCTACATCTCTTCGTGGAAAGATAGTTCGATAATGAATCGCACAGCCATGCGCAAAGAGTAGCGTTTGCCCAGATCGCAAATACGGCGCGATCTGTTTCGTATAAACTCGCGGAATTTCGTTGTCTGGAAGCGCCAGAAAAACGATGTCTCCGCGCTGCGTAGCCCGGGATGTATCCAGGACCTCGACACTGCTGCGCCTTGCGCGAACGCGCGATTTGCTGCCCGGATAGAGCCCGACAACTACGTTAATCCCACTGTCGCGGAGATTGAGGGCCTGTGCTCGACCTTGTGAGCCGAACCCAATTACTGCGCATGTTTTTCCCTTCAGCCAGCAGAGATTGGCCTGCTTATTGGTATAAATGCGCGCGGCCAAATTATGCTCGCGAATGCGTTCGAAGTTAGTTGCCTGGATTACTCAGGATGGAATTTGCTGTCGCAAGCACCGACTTATCGTCGTTATCCGTCAGCCCGGCGAGGAAACCGCGAATCCGGCGGAACGACTGCCGCAAGAACAAATCGGCTGCGAACCGGTCCGGCGTCGATGAATTTCCATTTCGTTGCGCAAACTGAAGCTCGGCATCGTGACGGCTGAGCACACAGGTGGCAGCAAAAAGGTCCATCACCGCATTCGCGATTCGCTCCTGCACAAGTTGCAGATCCAGAATCGGCTCGCGGTAGGTGATCAGCGCGCGATTTACGGCAACATTGAAACGCCAGATCAGGCGGCCAAGCTGATTGGCAAACCCACGCAGCTCGGGACTGTGCACCGGAATCTCGGGGACCCGCACGGTTGCACCGAGCCGATGTTTGCCAGCTGTCCACGCTTTTGCGAAGCCGCGCTCGCGTGTCGGTTTCATCATGGTATCGTAAATTTCCTTGAACTCCATGCCCGGCCCGCGCATTCCCACCAGGGCGATAAACGAAGTAAGCACTTCGTTCGCGCCTTCGCCGATCTGGTTGATCCGCGCGTCGCGCATCATTCGTTCCAGCGGACGATCGACAAAATACGCAGAGCCGCCATAAATCTGAAACACATCGTTGATGCACTCCCACAGCCGCTCGGTGGTGAACACTTTGAGCATCGCCGTCTCGAGCATGTAGTCTTCAAGACCGCGATCAATCAGCGATGCCGTGATCGTCGTCATCGCTTCCATCGCGTAAGCATCTGCCGCGATGCGCGCGATCTTCTTTTGAACCAGATGAAAATTAGCGAGCGCTTTGTTGAATTGTTTACGCGTGTTTGCGTGCTCAATCGCCAAACGCAAGCAAGTCTTGGCGGCACCAGTGCAACATGCGCCAAAGGTTGTGCGTCCGAAATCGAGAACCGTCAGCGCGACTTTCAGACCCTTGCCGGGCGGGCCGAGAATATTTTCCTTCGGAACTTTGACGCCGCGCAACGCGAACCGGCCGGTTGCGGTGCCTCGGATTCCCATCTTCGGCATGCGCGCTTCGATCATTTCGAACCCGGGCATGTCGGGCGTAACGAGAAATGCGGTGACCGAAGTTTTGTCCGATCCGGGCACCGGTGTGCGCGCCATCACAGTCAGCACATCTGCGATTGCCGCGTTGGTGATGTAGCGCTTTTCCCCACTCAGAATGAAATGCGAACCGTCTTCGTCAGGGCGAGCCTGCATTTGCACATTGGCCGCATCCGATCCCGCCTCCTTTTCAGTCAGCGCAAACGCGCCGAGCTGTTCGCCGGTCGACAATTTTGGAAGCCATCGCTGTTTTTGTTCGTGCGTTCCAAACAGTAATAGCGCGCGAATTCCAATCGAGTGGTGTGCATTCACGAAAACGGATGTCGATGCACAGCGGCGGCCGATCTCTTCTAGGATTTTACAGTTCGCCATTTGCGAGAATCCGCGCCCGCCATACTCCTTCGGCGCGGTCATGCCGAGCACGCCGACTCGTCCGAGGCCATCAATCACACTGCGCGGTATGTCCGCATCCCGATCGATCGCCGCAGGATCGAGATGTTCGTCCAGAAACTGACGGAGCTCGGTGAGGCTTCCGTCCAATTCGACTTGTTGCGCATCCGGGATACGCGGATAAGGCATCACCCAATCAGCAACGAAATGTCCCTGGAAAAGACCTTTGGCAAAACCGAGGGCCTGCGGACCCGCAAAAAGCAGTTCTTCCGCCTGTTGGATTTCTTTCTGTCGCTGGGTGTCGAGCTTATTCATTCAGCTTTCTGTGGAAAAACAGGCGACGCATTGTAGCCACGCGCAGGCGCGTGTCCAATCAGCCAACATATAGTGCAGATCAATTCACGAAATCCGGAGGCATCCTGACGGTCCAACCTCAACGCACCGGCCGGGATCGCGGCGGTTCAGTCTGAAAATTTAGACCGTAGAGCGGAGATTGGAGCTTCGCTTCTTAGCTGCATCCCTGACTGGTGCCACACTCGGTGCAAACACCGCAGGCGCCAGCACGGATGACCTTGTCGCTGCCGCACACGGAACAGGTGATCCCCATGAAGATGCTGCCGAGCGCCACGGTTACGCGGTCGGTATGACCGTTGCCGTTCCCATTCTGTCGGCCGGATTCGGAATCGCCGGGAGGATGATTTGTGATCACGTCGATCACTTCTTTCTCGGCTGTGCGCGCCAAATCCGTGACCGGCCGGTTAACGGCCTTCTTTTCGATCTCGGGAATCTCCTTTAGGGGAAGGTCCGGCTGGCCGCGGTTAGGCGAAGTCGCCTCCTTGTAACCTTTAATGAACTGGCAGCCCAGCCAGCGAAACACGTAATCAGTGATGCTGGTGGCGTGACGGATATCGGGGTTCTTTGTGAAACCACTGGGCTCAAATCGCTGGTAAGCAAATTTCTTGATCAGGCTTTCGAGCGGCACTCCGTACTGCAGGGCGATGGACGTAAGCGTGCCGACTGTATCCATCAATCCGCCAATGGTGCTGCCCTCTTTGGACATGGTGATGAAAAGCTCGCCGGGCTGACCGTCCGCGAAGAGGCCGACAGTGATATAACCTTCGTGACCGGCGATCTCGAACTTGTGGGTGAGCGACATGCGAGTGTCGGTCATCCGATGTCGCACCGGTTGATCGACTCGACCGCGCAAGGACGCCACTTCCTGTTCCAGTTCGAGAATGCGTTTTTGAAGATGCTCGGTTCCGGTGGCATCGGCGGGCCCGCCGCCAGCGCCGGCGGCCACAGCGCCCATGTCTTTGGTCTTTCGAGTGTTCAGCGGCGCGGAGCGCTTCGAGCCTTCGCGGTAAATCGCCACGGATTTCAAACCCAGTCGCCATCCTTCGACGTACGTGTTCATGACGTCATCCACTGTAGCGGCTTCGGGCATATTGACCGTCTTAGAAATTGCGCCGCTGAGGAATGGTTGCGCGGCGGCCATCATGCGGAGATGCGCCAGGTAATTCAGACTGCGCTCGCCTTTGAACGGCTTGAACGCGCAATCAAAGATGGGCAAATGCTCCGGTTTCAATCCGGATGAAATCGTCGATCCATCGGTATCGACGACATCCTCGATGGTGTCGAAAGCGTCAATGTGCGCGACGATGCGCTCGATCTCTTCGGAATTGTAAGCCAGTTTCTCCAGCGCAGGTTTGATCGTTTGGTTGACAATTTTCAGCATTCCGCCGCCCGCGAGCAGCTTGTATTTTACCAGCGCGATGTCCGGTTCGATTCCTGTCGTGTCACAATCCATCAGGAAACTGATTGTCCCCGTCGGTGCGAGTACAGTCACTTGCGCGTTCCGATATCCGTGGCGTTTTCCAAGTTCCGCCGCGCTGTCCCAAACTTTCGCGGCTTCCTCTTTCAAATGTGCGAATTCCTTCGCGTCTGAGATTTCGCGTACGGCGTCGCGATGCAGTTCGATTACTTCCAGCATTGACTCGATGTTGTCCTTGGCGACTGGTTTCGGCACGCCGCTGGCGCGCGCATCGCGATAACCCGGGAATGGTGCCATCGCCCGAGCCAATCGCGCGCTTTGTTCGTAAGCTTCGCCGGTCATGATGGCAGTGATCGCACCACAGAGCGCCCGACCTTCTACGCTATCGTAACCGAAACCGTAGCTCATGATGAGCGAGCCGAGGTTTGCGTAGCCGAGCCCGAGCGTGCGGAAAATATGCGAGTTCTCCGCGATTTCTTTGATCGGATAACTCGCGTTATCGACAATGATCTCCTGAGCGGTAATGAAAATTCGGACCGCAGCCTTAAATCGCTCCACATCAAAGTCGCCTTCCGGGGTTTTGAACTTCATCAGATTCAACGAAGCCAGGTTACAAGCGGTGTTATCGAGGAACAGATATTCGGAGCACGGGTTCGTGGAATTTTGGCGACCCGTTCCTTTGCAGGTGTGCCATTTGTGGATCGTGGAATCGAACTGCATTCCCGGGTCGCCGCAGATGTATGTTCCCTCGGCGATCTTGCGCAGCAACGCGCGTGCATCCTTGCGTTCGCACGGCTTGCCGTCCGTTACGCGGCGCGTCCACCACTCGCGCCCCTCCAGCGCAGCGTCCATGAACTCATCGCTGACCCGCACGCTCACATTTTCGTTCTGATACATGACCGAGCCGTACGCATCGCCGTTATAACTACCGTCGTAGCCCTGCTCGATCAGCGCCCATGCCTTCCTTTCCTCCTTCTGTTTCGCGTCGATGAACTCTTCGATGTCCGGGTGCCAATCCTTGAGTGTGTTCATCTTCGCAGCACGCCGTGTTTTGCCGCCGCTCTTCACAACGTTTGCAACCTGGTCGTAAACTTTCAGGAAGGAGAGTGGTCCGCTGGGTTTGCCGCCGCCGCTCAATTTTTCTCTCGTTGACCTGAGCGAAGAAAGGTCAGTGCCTGTGCCGCTGCCATACTTGAAAAGCATTGCCTCGCTGGTCGCCAACCGCATGATGTCTTCCATCGTGTCCTCCACGCTCTGGATGAAACACGCGCTTCCCTGCGGATACTCGTATTGCGACGCGGCCCGCTCCGCTTTGCCGGTCTCCCGGTTATAGAAATAATTACCGGCCCCGGCCCCTTTGCCCACGCCATATTGATGATACAAGCCGACGTTGAACCAGACCGGCGAATTGAATGCGCCGTACTGGTTTAAGCACAGCCAGGTCAGTTCATCGTAGAATACCTCAGCAGCTTCCGCGTCCGCAAAATAGCCGTCCGCCAGTCCCCAGTCCGCTATGGTCCGGGTGACGCGATGAATCAATTGTCGCACCGAAGTCTCTCGCCCGCCCCTGTATGGATCAGTGCCGTTCGCGATATCGCCATAAAAATATTTCGAGACAGCTATTTTAGTCGCGAGCGCGCTCCAGTTTTTCGGAACCTCAATGTCCTCCTGCTTGAAGATGACTTTGCCACTGTCATCGGTGATCTCCGCGGTGCGCTGTTCCCATTCAACTTGATCAAATGGAGCGACAGCGGCATCGCTAAACACACGCTCAAAATGCAAGCCGCTCTTTTTCTTCTTGTCGGCTCTGTTTCTACGGCGCGCAGCAGGTTCTGACGGTCCTTTAAGTGAGGCAGGCGGAATTCCGGGTTTTAGTTGAATCATGGCGATGAGGGAGGGGTTGAGTTTTCAATAAGATGCGAATACTTGTGAACAGCGGCGCAAACAAGTTGTGAATCCTGGTGAACAACAAGTAATAGCGTTGGCTGTCCTTGGGACATACAATATGCAGCCCCGGGGAAAGGCATGGCAAGCCTAAAATTGTAACATTTTTGAGCTGGTCTCCATTACCGATGCAGTGTTACGCCATTGAGGGAATTATCGGGCAAGATACCCATGTCCGCAGACAGGATTGTCCACAGCAGGCTGCAGATTTCAGGGGTGTGTTTGCATTCGACGTTGAATATTGGACGTTGGGCGTTCGGCGTTTTCTTCTCGGCTTTAGGAAGGGTGGCTGAGTCCGGTTTAAGGCACTCGACTCGAAATCGAGCGTGGGGAAACCCACCGTGGGTTCGAATCCCACCCCTTCCGTTTCCAGAGTAAAACGCGACGAGAATCGAAAAGCATAACACATGCACCAAAAGCCGCCGTTGTTCGCCGATGTCCAGCTCAGTATCGCCTACGCCACTAGCCACGCCAAGGGAAGCAAAGTGGAAGACGCAATCGACGAAGCTGTTCGACACGAAGCTAACCAGGAGCGGCAGCATAGCCCCTAACTATGTTGGCATTCGTCGCCGTGTTTCGAATTGCTTCGAGGGCGGATTTCAGCGCTTGGAGTTTAGAGGCCATGATCCCTTAATGTTCATAGGAACATATCGGCCCGCAATGCGCTGTCTAGTTGAATTGCGCGACTGATGACCCATCGAGTTGCGATATCGAAGTATGGCACGCAAAAGCAGCAACAGACGCACCGTGATTGAACCGCACAAAGGCGATAAACGCTATGTGCGCCGAAACACAAAGGGACAGTTCAAAACTGAAGTAACCGTCGGACGCTCGTTAGCCGCAGACGACGGCACAAGGCGAAAACTAAAGCAGCAAAGGGCCAGCGGGATCGCGGTGACTAGACGCTAATCGACGCCCCCCACTAGTTGAATCTGCGTTCCGGCCCGTATGTGCACATCGGCCGCACCTAGGAGCCGAAGGATACTGCATGGCGAAATATAGAATATTTACTTATTCAGGAGACGCGCTACCTATCGCTCACAAACTCCAGCAAGAACACTGCGAAGTCGTGGTGGGCATGGTCCAGGACAAAGCAGCGATTCATTCTCCCAACGAGAGGGAGGTGCGTCCGGAAAATGCCGAGGCGAAGCGACGACGCTTGGCCCTGTTTGACGGATTGGTTGAAAAGCAATCGGCTGACGTTCTGGTTAAGGAAATGCGAAAGTACAAGCATCCTGACGAGTACTTTGTATTTTTCGACCGAAATTATCTATTCCAATTCAGTGATCAGATCGCCGACATGCCATTCCAAGGCAACTTTCCGAGCGAGGCGGATTACCTGTTCGAACGGGATCGTGATGATGCTAAACGCTTGGTACGCGAGCATTATCCTGGCCTGCAGGTGCCCGATATTAAGTCGTTCAGCGATGTGCTTACAGCGCATGAATTCCTGAAATCAACACAACAACTTTGGGTGCTGAAGGGCAAGGATGACAGTGTCAAAACCTTCATCCCTGACGTTGATGACCCGAACCTCGCTGCCAGACAGATAATCGAAACGCTGAAAGAGAACCAACCCGCATATAACTCTTCCGGGTTTATTCTTGAAGAATTAATCAACCCGACGATCGAGGTGACGCCGGAAAAAATCTATTACGACGGCGTGCCGCTGGCGGTCGTGCTCGAATTTGAAAACAAACCCTTCGGTAGCGGGAATATTTCGATTCAGACCGGGTGCTCGCAGAACCTGCTCTTCCCAATTGAAATGGACGACAAGATACACGGCATTGCTTTTCCGCCTATCGTCGATGAGATGGCGAAACAGCACAAGGGCCTGTTTTACTGGGATGCCTCGCTTCTCATCGAGCAGCGTACGGGCAAAATTTACTTCGGTGAATTCTGTTCCAATCGCCCAGGCTATAACTCATTGTTCACGGAGCTCGCGCAGTGTCCCTCAGTGGATCATTATTTCTCTTCCCTTGTTCGAAAAGAAAACCCGTTCAGACTCGGCACAGTAGCCAGTTCAGTTTTGCTCTTGAACCCCGCTATAGACGAAGAGACTGGCCGAACACCCGAAGGTACACGCATCGATTACAAATCAGAAATCGAGAAAAATCTGTGGCTATGGGATGTCCGCCGCGAAGGTAAGCGCCTCGTCACCGTCGGCGACGATTGGAATCTCGGCGTCATAACCGGGGCTGGTGATTCAATCGATGAGGCAGTCGATCGGATGTATAAAAGCGTGGATGGCTTTTCGTTTGCCGGTGCTTATTACCGACCTAAATCGGACTTTCTATCTCTCGATTATACGACCTCAATACTGAACCGGGTTAATTACGGGCTGGAAAATAAGCTCTACCAGCTGCCGTTCAACGTACGCGTTGCCGATATTAAGAAGTAGTCACCCCGAACACCCGCGCTGCATTACCGAACATCACCGCACGGTGTTCCGCCGATTCCATGTCAAGCGCCTCCACCGCTTCTAAATACTCCTTCTGTGAGTACAACGGGTAGTCGGTACCGAATAAAAACTTCTCGTAAGAATACAAAAACACCCGAACCTGTTCCATGCGTTGTTTGAATACCTCTACGTCATGAGCCGTGATCGACCTGTTTTCGGCAAAAAAAGCTGACATATCGGCATAGACATTTTGATTTTTCGCAAGGACGGCGGCGCAATCAATCAGCCACGGATTGCCCATGTGCGCCATGACGATGTTCAGATTCGGAAAACGCGTTGCAACCCGATCAACCTGTAGTGGGTGGGAATATTCAAGCAAACCGCTGCTGCCGGCTTCTAGGACACCGGTATGGAACATAACCGGCACATCGTGCTTCTCACAATACTCGTACAGCTGGTGCAACCGTTCGTCATTAGCCGAATACTCCTCATAACCGAGATAAAACTTCAACCCTACTACCCTATCCTCATGTAGAAGTTGCGTCAGCTCCTCCACGTAATTTAGCTCGACCGTTCTTGAGAAAACGCAATTTATAATGGCCCAGAGTCTGTCCGATCTTTTCACGGCTTCCAGCACCTCGGCGGCGTTGGAAGCGTTTCCTGGCAGCGTCTCGGCAATGACGATCGACGCGTTGATCTGCGCTTCGTCCATTGACCGAAGCAATTTGTCTGCAGCACCGTCTTCGTCCAGATGCGTATGGCAATCGATAACCATGGATTACTAAACGCCTGCCCTTCACCGGCTCAACGCTGAATTTTTGCTGAATAGGTGTTTGTTCGTTTTATCCAGTGACTATGCCTGTCACCTCCGGTGGGGATAGCAAAAAGACATGATCATGGGACACGAGTTCATGGGCATCGTTTTCCTATTGCTTGTGGCGGATGTTTCTCGAGCCCCTGATAGAGTACGCTCAGGCCATGGCGAAGACGGCACCGCGGGAACACACAGGCAAAAGGCTCGGCGGCTCGTTCAAAGACCAAGATTGCTATCCCTTAGTTAGCTTTCTAGGTATCGGATGAGAGCAAATGAGCAGAGTTTGGGGAAACTGTCCCACGTTCAGTCTGCGCAAATCACCAAGGCAATGTCAGCGTTGATGAATTTTTTGATGAATTTTGCACATGTAATTCGCGACTCTTCCATTTGTTCTGACCTGAACCGAAAGATCCAGCCAAGATACGTCCAGATCGGCGAGCCAATTGCCGACAATCGGTAAATAGTCTTGGAACGGTTGGGGACCCAACTTAGTCCAATGGAGCAACTGATCGCCGCGTGTGTCGACTAGACGCGAGTCAGGGGGGCCAAACCTGTGGACAAGATCGATTTCGGTCGTAACGCCGGGTTTGATCTCGTTGATGTCCTGTTGCTCAATCCAGCCAGAGGACGCATTGCTCGCCAGGCAAAGGCTGCCTAGCACAGTGAAAATTAATTGATTGATTTTCATTTTGCGACACTGCGCTGTTGGCGCATGAGAGACAATAGCGCCTACTCTATGGAAATGACCAGCGTCTTTTGGGGGGCAACACCAATTTGATTATCCCTGACGAAGATACAAGACTCCCCGGCCTAGTCATTCACTTCTCTACGTTTGTTCGGTCAACAAATGCAAACAAACCGCCCTTTCCAATTCTATGAAGGCAGTGAATTTGTCATCCGCGTGCACGACGTAACGCTTTCCGTCGCCGCGATGCGCGTCAGCAACAAACATCGTTCGCCGCTTCGAATCAACCGCTGAGGACCCAGTACTCCATCCGAGTTACTCAACTTGACGACGAATCGCCGCGTGTCGTTCCAAAATGCGGTAAGCCTGTCATCTGAGAAAAGGTGTATTCCGTCAGCCCGCGCTCGACAGCTCTACTGATTGTCGTATTTCTTCACCCAACCACGACGCGCAGGCAGGCAGGCTGCTTTATGCTGTTGATCGTCTCTCTGTCTAATGATCTCAATCGTAATCCACAGCCCGTATCGGTGAGGCGGATATCCATCAAGCAGGGCACTCGTTCAGTATGGTTAACGAGCATATAAAAACCTGACGGAAGCGAGAGCAGCGCCTCAACGACAATTTTCATGCACAAGTCCGGATGGTCGCGGTAGTCCGCTTCCGAGATTTTTACGATGTTGATTCCGACTAGCTTCGAGCACGTGTCATCCCAAGGATACACGGTCATGCCTACGACGCTTTTACCGCTGCCACGTCGAGGACCGCACCGGAACAAATCGCTCATACAAGAACTTCATACGGATTTCTGCGCTCGAAGTTCGAGAAATGCCGTCAACAATTCATCTGCGCGAACAACGAAACGCTTTCCGTTGTTGCGATGTGCATCGACAATCCAGATTGTTCGCCCTTCGCGATCTAGCGCTGAGAACCCCAGGCCAAACTTCAACCGGCTCCCGGCAAACGCTCACCACGTGGCGCGTTATTTGTCTGCCGATTCCGGCGATTCCGAGGCAACAAGTTTTGGAAACGCGAATCGTTCCGATGGATCGAACATTGGATCGAGCTGGAGCAGCGCAGGACCGCGGTCCGCAATTCTCAAGAATGCCGATCACTCCTCGTCATTGCAGAAACTCGTGCGACCGCACCTCTCATTGCAAGCGAACAATAACGAGGGGAAGCGACTGTCGTGCCCTCGCCCGACCCACTCCCTTTCATGAACGGTCAAAGCAAGGCAATCGAATGTCTCTGGTTCTGAATCAGTTCGTAGAGTTCGTGTTGTCTTTTGAGCTTTAATACGTGGAATAGCGTTTGTGGTAGACCAATCTGAATTCTGGAAAATAGTGCGGGCGACCGAGCCAGAGAAGCTTCGTGCTCTTTCGGATGAGGAAATCCGAGATTGTCAAAGCTATTTCTTGGAAACGCAGCTTGACTCAACACTTCCTGCGCATGAGAGCGTAACCGCGTCGCAGCGACTGATCCTGATACGGAGTGAGATCGACCTAAGGTATAGCGACGC
>JBKPLD010000001.1:0-5280 GCA_046731415.1 Verrucomicrobiota bacterium | reverse complement strand
TCCAAACATCGATCGTATCGTTGCGTTTCGTTGTACCGGACGGAAGGCCAAGCCTTTTTGCAAGATCGACATCGCTTAACTCAAACCAAATGTTTGAGCCTCGCTCGGCAACAAGATCGGCCAGTTTCCGAATGACTTTCGCGTCGAGAATTGCTTTTCCATCCTTCGAATAGAAAACGGGGAGCGGCACCCCCCAGCTTCGTTGGCGCGAAATCACCCAATCAGGCCGAGATTCAACGGTGCCCGCGATGCGATTTTCGCCCCACGCGGGAATCCATTTCACTTCATTGTGAATGGCATTGAGAGCTTTCCCGCGCAGCTCATCGATCCGAATGAAGAACTGCTCAACATTGCGGAAGATGATCGGCGTTTTTGAACGCCAACAGTACGGATAGGAGTGATGAAAATTCTGTTGCCCAAGCAACATTCCCTGCTCACGCAACAAATCGACAATGTCCGAATTGGCATCGAACACATATTTCCCCGTGAGATTTGGCAGGCTCGCTTCATCAGTAAAGCGTCCGTGATCGTCGACCGGAGACAGAATTTTCAAGCCGTTGGCCCTGCCTAACCAGTAATCGTCCTCGCCGTGACCAGGCGCGACGTGCACCAGGCCTGTGCCGGTATCCATGGTCACGAAATCGGCAGCGAGTATGGCTGATTTTCGGTCGAGAAATGGATGTTGCGCTTGAAGTCCGATGAGCTGTTTACCGGAGCGAAAAGAAGGAGCTTCAGAAGCTGCGAAATCAGTTTGTTCGATGAAGCGATCGCGAAGCTTGCGAGCGACAATTACTCGCTCCTTTTGGTTGCCCAGGATTTCATATTCCGCGGCGGGATCGACAGCGATGGCCAGGTTTGCGGGCAGTGTCCACGGCGTTGTTGTCCAGATCGCGAGGCTTACCGGTTTGTCCGTTGGCAAACCGATTTTCGCCACTTGGTCCCGAGAAACCGGAAATCGCACATAGACCGTGGTGTCGTCGCGCTCCTGGTATTCCACCTCGGCTTCGGCTAGCGCGGTTTGCGCCCCTGTGCTCCAAAAAACTGGCTTCTTCGACTGGTATACGAGACCTTCCTCAACGAATACGGCAAAAGCGCGCAAGATTTCCGCTTCATATTTCGGATCCATCGTCAGATATGGATTTTCCCAATCACCGAAGACGCCCAGCCGCTTGAATTGCTCGCGCTGGATATCGATGAACTTCCGTGCAAACGCCTCCGATTTTTTGCGGATCTCGAGTGGAGAAAGTCCGCGCGATTCCTTCACCACCTTGTATTCAATGGGAAGACCATGACAGTCCCAGCCCGGCACATACGGCGCGCGTTTGCCCAGCATGGTTTGCGATTTCACCACGAAATCTTTGAGGATCTTGTTGAGCGCAGTGCCCATGTGCACGTCTCCATTGGCAAAGGGCGGCCCGTCATGCAGCACAAACAACTCGCGGTCCTCTCTCGATTTCTGGATCTGTTGATAGAGTCGCGTCTCCTCCCATGCTCGCAGCATCTCCGGCTCGCGCGCGGCGAGGTTTGCCTTCATCGGAAATTCCGTGCGCGGCAAATTAAGAGTATTTTTGTAGTTCTGACTCATGACAGAGCGGGCGAGGCTACGTAACATCCGCTGTCGCGCAAATCAATGTGCGTAGCGAGACTCTCGGGTCGGGGTACACAAGATCAGCAAAGCCTAAAAGTAACTTTGGTGCCTATGACCACGCCTGAAAAATCGAAGGACCTTTTGCGAATTTTCGTTCTGGCAGATACCCACAATCGTTTACCGGAAACGGTCAGGGAAATCGCCAGGGATGCAGATGAAATTTGGCATCTTGGCGATGTTTGTACGGAGACCGTTTTGGACGAGCTCCGCGCGGTTGGCCTTCGACTGACTATTGTGCGAGGAAACTGCGACAGCAATTTTGAATGGCCGTTAGTTATTGATCTTGTGCGAGGCGGATTAAAGTTTCGGCTGCAACACGTGCCGCCTGTCCATCTGCCCATTGATGTTGATGTCGTTCTGCACGGACACACACATGTCCCGCGACATGAAAAGCGCGGGAATGTTTTATTCTTGAATCCCGGATGCGTGACGCGACCAAACCGTGGATCTCCGCCGAGCGTGGCGTGGCTTGAAATTGCGGATAAAAAAATTAGTTGGAAGCTCGTTCCACTCCGTTAGCGCGAATTGCCAGCTGCAAGCCGGCTACTTGCTGATTGAGGCCAGAACTCAATACGATTGTTCGGTGCGCTCTGGGTACGGGCATTCGCGCAAGCGAAAGCCGCGGCGAAATGTTTGGGCCCGCGTGAAGAACAGGCGGGAGTTCTCCATGACGCAAGGCTTGGGCTCCCAGAATGACTTGCCACAAACCCGATGCGCCGACGCTCTCGCCCAGCGCTGGTTTTGCTGTGTAAGTAATCGCATTTGGAATCACCTGCTCCAACGCTTGCTGCTCTGCCTGGTCGATGAACGTGCCGTTCGCGCTCGAGATCACAAAGTCCGTTTCGGCTTTACTGAAGTCGCGAAGCATTCGCTTCAAAATCTCCTCCGCTTCCGCTCTCTTTCCGTAACAGCCACCCGGATGAGCGTGTTCGATCGTAACCGGTCCACGTTTCGCCTCCGCTGCACTACGGCGTGACAGGCGCGCGAGCACGATTGCTCCCGCTCCTTCGCTTAAAATCATTCCTCGCTTTCGTTTACTGAATGGTTCAATCGGAGGCGCCGAACGAAGCAAACGCCATCGCCGATAAGCATCGCATAAAAGCCAATCGATTTCTTCCGTGCCGACGACCAGACAATAATCAAGCGACTGATCCGTCATCACGTCCTCGGCCATTTTTATCGCCAGGAGACCCACCGCTCCGTCACCCACGACGGTGTAAGTCGTCCCAGTGATACCGAGAATTGCCGCGAGATGGCTTGCGGGTGCGTTAAAGACCGTTTCCGGAAACAAAAGAGGACTGGCCGACTGCGCACCGGTCTCAACGACATCGCGGTAGAAGCGCCTGGTGTAAATCACGCCTCCGTTGGAGATCGCGAAGATTAACCCGATTCGTCCTGCATTTTGCGAATCCACCTTTACGCCGGCATCCTGTAGCGCCTCCAAACCTGCTGCTGCGGCAAACCGTGAAATCAAGCTAGCCCGGCGAAGGCGCGGATGCGCCAAACCAGCCAGCGCTGAGTCGGTCACACGGAAAACTTTGTAGGATCGATCACTAAACTGCTCCGAAATCTGCGTTGCGGCCGGCTCATGCCCTTGTAGTAGCCGCTCCCAAACTGGATCAACGCCGTTTCCAAGCGGGGTCACCCACCCCATTCCGGCGATCGCCAAACTCATGCCCCAATTTTACGCATCAGAATCGAAGCATTCGTGCCCCCAAAGCCAAATGAATTCGAAAGGGCTGTACGTACGACAGCTGGCCGCGCTTCATTCGCTACAATGTTTAGAGCAAGTTCGTCGTCTACAGCGCTAAAATTAATGTTGGGCGGAAGAAATTGATCCTTGAGCGCCAGTAAACAGACAACGGCTTCGACCGCGCCCGCAGCTCCAAGTGAATGGCCCATCATGCTTTTAGTCGAACTCACGGGCACGCCATTAAACAACTGACTGATCGCCTTCCCTTCAGCTGCATCATTGAAGATCGTGGCAGTTCCGTGCGCGTTAATGTAATCCACTTCCTTCCCCAAGATCTGCGCGCTCTGAAGCGCTCGTTCCATTGCCTGTCGCGGTCCGATACCAGAAGGATCCGGCTGCGTGATGTGGAAATTATCCGTGGAAAGCCCGTAGCCGATGATTTCCGCCAGAACAGGCGCGCCACGCTTTCGAGCGAGTTCGAGACTTTCCAGCGCCAGAACTGCAGCGCCTTCTCCCAAGACCATGCCGGCACGATTTCGATCAAACGGGCGGCATTTTTCCGCGGTCGAGGCTTGAAGTGAATCGAAGCCCGTGAACACCAGTTCCGAAAGAGCGTCGTAACCTCCCGTCAATACGCGCTGGTAGCGACCTGACCGCACGCATTCGAACGCGTGACCAATTGCATTTGTGCCCGAGGCGCATGCGTTCGCGATCACCTGACATGGCACAGAAACCCCGAGAACACACTCTTGCGCGTCAATTATCGGTTTTTGCGCCGGGTAATTAGCGATCCACGTCGGTGCGTGTCGGAGATTTCCTGATTGCCGCAGCGATCGGTAGTAATGTTCTCCATAAGACATGCCTCCGCTCGTCGTTCCAATTACCGTTAACTCAGGCTCAAACTGAGGCGCCTGGGTCATGGCTTCTCTTAGGGCGTGAATCATCATGTGCGACGCTCGATGCAAACGCTTAGCGCGGGATCGGTTGTTCAGCCCAGCGAGGAGTCGGTCATCGGGAACCTGGCCGGCGGTTTTGCATCGGCATTCAGCGACCGAAAATCGTGTTACGGGGGTGACGCAATCTCTAGCCTGTTGGAGCGAATCGAGAGTCTCGGCCAATCCAAACCCCAGCGGACTGACGACTCCTGCGGCCACCACTGCCACCCGTTCAGAGGTTTTTTCCTCGGTCGTAATACCTGATTGCGCCATGTCGAAGGCAAAAATTGTTACGCTATTTTCTATTGCTTTCCTACTGGAAGCATTTTACAAATGAGCCAAGTCGGAAAACGGAAGCCCGGAAGTTGGTGGATTGTCAGTTGAGTTTATTCAGTGGCGATTTGAAATCCGATAAGCGGGAACAGTGACCTGGCAGCCTTTTCCAGAATAAACTCAATGGGAACTAAACTATACGTAGGCAATCTTTCCTTCAACACGACGGAAAACGAACTGCAGGAGCTTTTTTCACAGGCCGGCGCTGTGCAGGAAGTTACCCTCATGCAAGACAAATTCACCGGCAAATCGCGTGGCTTTGCGTTTGTCACAATGGGTTCCGAAGAGGACGCTCAAAACGCCATCTCGAAATTCAACGGACAAACGATTGAAGGCAGGCCATTGACCGTGAATGAGGCTCGCCCGCGGGAACCGAGACCGCCCGGCGGTGGTGGTGGCCGCGGCTATGGAGGCGGCGGCGGCGGATACGGTGGTCGTCGTGAAGGTGGTGGCCAGCGCAGGGGCTACTAGGAATTCCCTGGTCCCAACTGGTTTTGTAACCACGGCAAAGTTCGCCCGCTGTGGCAGGCGATGTCGTACGCACTCGTAATTGTGCTCCAACACCTCAAGGCATCGAGGCGACGGCATCAACGTTTTGACGGAAATTTGGGCAGGGCTGGATTCGAACCAGCGAAGGCGTAAAGCCAGCAGATTTACAGTCTGCCCCGTTT